>NZ_JAYGHZ010000287.1:0-12060 GCF_034931285.1 Synechococcus sp. BA-120 BA3 | reverse complement strand
CCGCCGCCCCGCCGGCCCACCATGCCCAGCCGGGGCGCGGTGGAGCGGCGGCTGAAGGCCAAACGGCAGCGCGGGTCGCTCAAGAGCCGCCGGCGGCAGGGTCCGCCGGAGGAGCCGTAGGGCCGGGATCCTGTTCGGAGCGGATCTGGGCCTTGGCCGCCTGCCAGTGGCCCTCCAGCTCCGCGAGGCGACGGCCGCCGAGATCTCCGCCCAGGGCCGCCTCCACCCGGGAGAAGCGGTCGAGGAAGCGGCGGTTGGTGCCCGCCAGGCCCTCCTCCGGGTCGAGGCCGCACCAGCGGGCCACATTCACCAGGGTGAAGAACACGTCGCCCAGTTCCTCCTGGGCGTGGGCCCGGTCGCCGCTGGCCACGGCCTCCCGAAGCTCGTCGAGCTCCTCCTCCACCTTGGCCCACACCCCCTCGATGGCATCCCACTCGAAGCCCGCGGCGGCGGCCTTGCGCGAGATGGTCATGGCACCGGCCAGGGCGGGCTGGCCGCGCACCTTCTCCGCCAGCCGGTCGCTGAGGGGGCTGGCGCTGGCTGGCTGCGGGCGCTCGGCGGCCTTGATCGCCTCCCAGCTGCGACGCACGGCCTCCGGATCGTCGGCCCGCTCCACCGCCGGATCGAACACGTGCGGGTGGCGGCGCACCAGCTTGGTGGCGATGGCGCGGGCGACGGCGGCCAGGTCGAAGCACCCCGCCTCACTGGCGATGCGGGCATGCAGGACCACCTGCAGCAACAGGTCGCCCAGCTCTTCGGCCAGGTGATCGTCGTCGCCCCGACGGATCGCGTCGGCCACCTCATGGGCCTCCTCGATCACATACGGGATCAGGGTGCTGTGGGTCTGGGCCAGGTCCCAGGGGCAGCCCCCCTGGGGATCCCGCAGCCGGTCCACGATCGCCACCAGCTCCGCCAGGGCCTCCAGCGCGGCCCCATCGGCATCAGAAGCACACAGCGGCCGGGAACCGGACATCGCAGGGAAGGAGCAGCACGGTCCCCATCCTTGATGATGGGGACCGGGGTGACGGGACCCGGAACGGGCTCAGGCCAGGGCGGCAACGGCCTGCTGGAGAGCGTCGTAGCGACTGAGGGTGGTGCGCTCCGGCGGCAGCTTGGCGTACAGGCCGAGCTTCTCAAGCCGCTGGCGGGTGGTGCCGCTGGCGCCGACAACGAACACCTGGCGGCCCTTCTCGATCGCCTCCTCGACGGCCAGCTCCACCGCCAGGGCCGCGGTGACCCCCAGGTGGGACACCTCGGTGAGATCGAAGACCACCGCCTTGCAGACGCCGATGGCGTTGTGCTCGCGGCCAATGGCCTTGGCGACACCGAAGATCATCGCCCCGGTGAGCTGGAACAGCAGCACTTCCCCCTTGCCCTGATCCAGCAGCGTCTTCTCCTCCGGGTTGAGCAAAAGATCGCCATCGCCGGTGGAGATCGACTTCACCGACTTGCTCTGCAGCGCGCTCATCTTGTCGATCGTGAGGATGTTGGCGATGAACACGCCGATGCCCACGGCGGCGATCAGATCGACCAGCACGGTGAGCGCGATCACCAGATACATGATCAGCGCCCCGGTGATCGAGATGCGGTGGGCGCGCTTCAGGAAACCCCAGTCGACGATGTCGAAGCCCACCTTCAGGGCGATGCCGGCCAGAACGGCCTGGGGGATCTGGGCCGCCAGGCGGGTACCCGCCAGGATCACCAGCATCAGGATCAGGGCACGGCTGATGCCGGAGAGGGCGCTGCGGCCCCCCGCCTGGATGTTGACGACGGTGCCCATCGTGGCGCCGGCGCCGGCGATGCCGCCGAACAGGCCCGAGGCCAGGTTGCCGAGGCCCTGGCCGATCAGTTCCTTGTTGGGATCGTGCTCGGTGCGGGTGATGCTGTCGGCGATCACGGCGGTGAGCAGGGCGTCGATGCAGCCGAGCATGCCCAGCACGGCGGCATCGATCAGCATCACCCGGAGCTGGGGCAGGGCGACATGCGGCAGCTGAAGGGTGGGGAAACCGGAGGCGATCTCACCGATGCGGCGGATGCCCTCGCCGCCGGCTTCTGCCCCGGCACCGCCGGTGAGCAGGGTGAGGGAAAGGACCGTACCCAGCACCAGGGCGATCAGCTGGGGCGGGGCGACTTTCTTGACCCTGGCCGGGGTGAACCAGAGGATCGCCAAGGTGACCACCGCCAAAGTGACTTCCGCCGGGCGGGCATTGGCGAACAGGGAGGGCAGGGTGGTGAGGGTGCCCATGACGCCGCCCTTGGGGATGGCCTGGCCGAGAAAGGGGCCGAGCTGCAGCACCATCAGGATGATGCCGATGCCGCTCATGAAGCCCGAGATCACCGTGTAAGGCATCTGGGTGATGTACCGACCCAGCTTCAGCAGCCCGAAGACGATCTGGAACACCCCGGCCAGCATCACCACGGTGAAGGCCATCGCCAGACCGTTCTCCGGATCCTGGGCGGTGAGGCTGGCGATGACGGCCGTCATCACCACCGTCATCGGTCCGGTGGGCTCGGAGATCAGGGTGGGGGTGCCGCCGAACAGGGCCGCGAACAGCCCGACCAGCACGGCCCCCCAGAGGCCGGCGGCGGCGCCGGCACCCGAGGCCACACCGAACGCCAGGGCCATCGGCAGGGCGATCACCGCGGCCGTGACCCCTCCGAACAGATCCCCCTTGATGTTGCTGGTGCTGATGTGGTTGAGCAGGCGGAAGCTGGGTGGCCGAGGGGCCGCCGAATCGGTTGCCATCACTACAGACAGGTGTGGTGGGCGCAACCATAGGTGTTAGTCACGCCCTCTGGGTGTCCTCGCCCGTTTCAGGGCCAGGGCCGATGAGAATCGCAATCTTGCGCCGGCTCGTCCTGCCCTCCCTGTCGTCAAGTTCGCGCCTGTCTGCATGTGAACCCATCCGACCCCAGTCACGCCGCATCGGTCCTGAAGACGTGTGATCTGGAGATGGCCGTCGCCAAGCCATTGAGGGCCTGACGACGCGAAAGCGGACAAGCATGATCCGGCGATCCACCATGTCTTGCCCAGGCCAGAAGCCTTGGCAGACCTGCACTTTGCGCATAGAAGAACATCGTCAACAGGCCAGCTGGAGCTTGCATCGATATCGTCGCAGCCAGCGGCCAGAATGCTTCTGAGCACGACGCGGAGAAGCATGTCTTCATTCGCTGAAAAGCAGCGCCGACCATCGCCTCTTCTCGATGTGCCGCAGAAGGATTACTGCGGCAGAGCAGAACGCATACCCTGACTTTCTTGGTCGTCATTAGACAGCCGAACATACGATGATAACGATGCCTTATGGCTGTCATCGCCCAGACATCGGCTTTCCGGGCCTGCTACCTTCCACTCGTTAATTACAGGAGTTGCAAACTCACAACGTGGCCTTCCTATCCGACTTCATCCCGCTCTTCATCGAGCAGTTTCAGTCCCCGACCCTCGGCTTCCTGATCGGAGGCATCGTGGTAGCCTCCCTCGGCAGCCAGCTGGCGATCCCAGATTCGATTTACAAATTCATCAGCTTCTTCCTGCTGATGAAGATCGGCCTGACGGGTGGAATCGCCATTCGAAATTCCAACCCCTCCGAGATCCTTCTGCCCGCGATCGCCGCAGTGCTGGTTGGCATCGCGATCGTGTTCATCGGCCGCTACACCCTCGGGAAACTGCCCGGCATCAAGGTGGCCGACGCCGTGGCCACCGGTGGCCTGTTCGGCGCGGTGAGCGGTTCCACCCTGGCCGCGGTTCTCCCCCAGCTGGATGCCGCCAAGATCCCCTTTGAAGCCTGGACAGCGGCCCTCTACCCCTTCATGGACATCCCGGCACTGGTGACGGCGATCGTGGTGGCCAGCGTTTACCTCAGAAAACAGGGCGGACGGGCGTCCGAGAACATCGAGATCTGGCCGATCATCAAGGAGAGCCTGCAGAGCTCGGCCGTCACCTCCCTGCTGCTGGGCGTGGCCCTCGGCATCCTCACCAAGCCGGAGCCGGTGTACGAGAGCTTCTTCAACCCCCTGTTCCGCGGCTTCCTCTCGGTGCTGATGATCATCATGGGGATGGAGGCTGCCCAACGCATGAGCGAGCTGCGAAAAGTGGCCCAGTGGTTTGCCATCTATGCCTTCTTTGCCCCCATCCTGCATGGTTTTCTGGCCTTCGGCCTCGGGCTTGTCATCCACAAGATCACCGGCTTCAGCATCGGTGGCGCGGTCGTCCTGGCGGTGATCGCCGCCTCCAGCTCGGACATCTCCGGCCCCCCCACCCTTCGTGCCGGCATCCCCTCAGCCAATCCTTCGGCCTACATCGGCGCGTCCACGGCCATCGGAACGCCGGTGGCGATCGCGATCTGCATCCCCCTGTTCATCGGGATTGCAGAGGTGCTTCTCGGCAAGTAACGTCTCCTGTCACTGCCAACTCTCCTGTCACTGCCAAGTCTCCTATCCCATCCCATTCAGAGGCAAAGACCATGAGCCAACAGGTCTGGAAACTGGTGATCGTTGCAGAGGAAATCCTCTCCAAGAAACTCATCAAGCTCATCAAGGCCGCCGGCGCCACCGGCTACACCGTGAATGCGGCCGGTGGCGAAGGCAGCCGCAACGTCCGCTCCACGGGAGAGCCGAGTGTGTCCCACACCCTCGCCAATGTGAAAATCGAAGTCCTGACCGGCACCCGTGAACTGGCGGACCAGATCACCCGCGAGATCGAGGCCAAGTATTACGCGGACTACTCGATCATCACCTACATCTACCAGGTGGAAGCCCTGCGCGATCACAAGTTCTGATCCACCACGCCGCCTGGATCACTCCGTGCCATCGCCCCGGGCCCTCGCCCTCCCGTCTCCCTCCCGATGGATCACGGGCACTGATCACCACTGCTGATCGGATCGATCACACTCTCCAGTGGGTTCTGGCGTGTTCCAGGCAACCGACCGCTCTTGATTCCACTAAAACTGCTGCCACCCCGCCCTCCCCCGGATGGATTTCTTGCCCACGCTGCTGATGGAAGTCGGCAGCCACCAGGTTGAAGTGACGGAAACCCTGATCGGGGTTGGCCGTTTTCTCGTCATTTTCGTGGCCGCCCGCTTCATGGCCGAACTGATGGTGCGGCTGCAGCTGCCCACCATCCTCGGCGAGCTGGTCGCCGGGGTGATCATCGGCGCCTCCGGTCTGCATCTGGTGGTGCCCCCCGAAGCCCAGGCCCAGCTGAGCGGTGCGTTGCTCGGGCTGGTCAGCTCCCTGGGCGGGGTGACCCCGGAGACCGTCTCCTCCCTCTACCGCGAGACCTTCTCCAGCCTCCAGGTGGTGGCCGAGATCGGCCTCTTCTCCCTGCTCTTCCTCACGGGCCTCGAAAGCGAGCTCGACGAGCTGGTGGCCGTCGGCATCCAGGCCGGCACCGTGGCCTTCACCGGGGTGGTGCTGCCCTTCGCCCTCGGCACCGCCGGCCTCTACTACCTGTTCCACGTTCCGTTCATTCCGGCGGTCTTCGCCGGTGCCGCCATGACGGCCACCTCCATCGGCATCACGGCGAGCGTGTTCGGGGAGCTGCAGTGGCTGAAGCGCAAGGAGGGCCAGATCGTCATCGGCGCCGCCGTGCTCGACGACATCCTCGGGATCGTCATCCTGGCGGTGGTGGTCTCCCTGGCCGGCGGCGGTTCCTTCACCCTCGGACCGGTCGTGAAGCTGTGCGTCGCGGCGGTGATCTTCGTGGCCGTCGCCCTGGCGCTCAGCCGTTTCGCCGCCCCCGCCTTCGACTGGGTGGTCGACCACCTCAAGGCCCCCGGCGATGTGGCGGTGGCCAGCTTCGTGGTGCTCACCCTCTGCTGCTTCGCCGCCCAGGCCATCGGCCTGGAGGCCGCCCTGGGGGCCTTCGCCGCCGGGCTGATCCTCAGCGCCTCTAAGCACACCCACGACATCGAAGCCGCTGTCAAACCGCTGGTCGCCCTCTTCGCCACGGTGTTCTTCGTGCTGATCGGCACCGGCATGGACCTCTCGGTGCTGAACCCCTTCGATCCCGCCAACCGCGAGGGGCTGGTGGTGGCCCTGTTCCTGCTGGTGGTGGCCGTGGCCGGCAAGGTGGCCGCCGGCTGGACCTACACCAGCAAGGAGCCCACCAACCGGCTGGTGGTGGGTCTGGGGATGATGCCCCGGGGCGAGGTGGGTCTGATCTTCCTGGGCCTGGGCACCCAGGCCGGCATCCTCACCCCGGCCCTGGAAGCCGCCATCCTGTTGATGGTGATCGGCACCACCTTCCTGGCCCCGGTTCTGCTGCGGCTCGTGATCGGTGGCCAGCCGGAGGCCGCGGTTCAGACCACCTGAGCCTGCCGGCCTCCCCAACCAATCCGTTTCGCCGCCCGGCCGGTACCCCCGGTATCCCTCCCCTCCATCCATGGGCGTTGCCGATCCGAACGGCCCTACCACCACCCTGGCCCCGCCGTTCCCGGCCCTGCGTCGCGGCCGGCTCGACACCCTGCAGGTGAACCTGGGCTACCGCTGCAACCAGAGCTGCAGCCACTGCCACGTGAATGCCGGCCCCAGCCGCACCGAGATGATGGATCCGGCCACCACCGCCCTGGTGCCGGCGGTGCTGCGGGCCCGGGCAATCGCCAGCCTGGATCTCACCGGCGGCGCCCCGGAACTGCACCCCGGCTTCCGCGACCTGGTGCGCCAGGCCCGGGGGCTGGGGGTGGCTGTGATCGACCGCTGCAACCTCACCATCCTCGGTGAGCCCGGCCAGGAAGACCTGGCCACCTTCCTGGCCGGGCAGGGGGTGAAGGTGGTGGCCTCCCTGCCCTGCTACCTGGCCGACAACGTCGACCGGCAGCGCGGTGATGGGGTGTTCGAGCGCAGCCTCGCGGGCCTGCGCCAGCTCAACGCCCTGGGCTACGGCGATCCGGACTCGGGCCTGGAACTGGATCTGGTGTACAACCCCCAGGGGCCCAGCCTGCCGCCCCCCCAGGCCGCCCTGGAGGCCGACTACCGGCGGGAGCTGGCCGTTCGCTTCGGCCTCCGGTTCAACCGCCTGTTCACGATCACCAACATGCCCATCCAGCGCTTCGCGGCGGTGCTGCGACAGCAGGGGCAGCTGGAGGGCTACATGACGCTGCTGCGCCAGCACCACAACCCGGCCAACCTGGCCCAGGTGATGTGCCGCAGCACCCTCAGCGTCGACTGGCAGGGATTCCTCTACGACTGCGACTTCAACCAGATGCTCGACCTGCCGGCCGGCAGCGGCAGCCCCAGGGCCCACCTGCGCCAGCTGCTGGAGCGGGACCCTGCTGGGGAGCCGATCGCCGTGGCCGACCACTGCTTCGGCTGCACGGCCGGCGCCGGCTCCAGCTGCGGTGGAGCCCTGAGCTGAGGCCACGCGGCCCGCTCAGCACACCCCTGCCGATCGAGCCATCACTTGGAATCCCTGATCCCAACCATGACCAATCCGATGCCATCCACCCGCCCCGGTGGGCCCGCCCGACGGCGGGTGCTCGTGGTCTGCACCGGCAACTCGGCGCGCAGCATCATGGCCGAAGCACTCTTCCAGACCCTGGGTGAGGGGGCGATCGAGGTCGTCAGCGCCGGAAGCGCCCCGACGGGTCGGGTCCATCCCCTGGCCCTGGAGCAGATCGGCCGCCTTCCCGTGGACCCGTCCCTGTACGGCAGCAAAAGCCTGGCGTCGGTGATGGCGGCGGCGACGACGCCGTTCGATCTGGTGGTTACGGTCTGCGACCATGCGGCCGAAAGCTGCGGCACGTTCCCGGGGGACCCGGCCAGGGTGCACTGGGGCCTGGCCGATCCCGCCGCCCACCAGGAGCCTCAGCAGGCCCGACAGGCGTTCTCCGCCTGCTTCGATGAGCTGGCCGAACGCATCGGTGCCCTGCTGAAGGAGCCGGCGGCCTGACCCCGTTGGGGGGTCAGCGGCTCTGGCGATTCAGGTCCCAGTCGTAGGGGAGGTAGGCGAAGCGGTAGTCGCCGCCCAGGATCAGGTCGCGCTCCGCGGCGGGGCGGTAGCGGGCGATGAAGCGCAGCACGGCGCTCTGCTGCGCGTGGCCCGGCACAGGCTCCGCCTGCGGATCGGCCCGCGGCCAGTCCTCAGCGAACCACTGGAAGATCTGGGAGATCCGCACCGTGCCTGCGGCCCGGTCGATCGCCAGGCCCACGGGGCTGGCCAGCCAGCGGGTCGTCTGATCCTCCAGCTGGCGCTCCAGCGCCGCCCCCGTGAAGGCCTCCTGCCGCAAGGGCGGGCAGCTGAGGGCGGCGCACACCAGGGCCGCGTGGATGCGGGGTTCGTTGTACTCGCGACGCAGGATCTCGTGCTCGATGGCATCGAGGGTGAGGCCGCGGCCCATCAGCTGGTGGCGGCGGAACTTCCACACACCGGGAATGTCCCTGATGCTGGGCCGGATCGGATCGTTGTCGATGATCGCGCGCAGGGTGAAGGCGTTGTAGGCGTTGATCAGCAGGGCGATCTGCTCCGCCTCCGGCCAGGAGGCGAAGCGCTCGGGGGCCAGGGCGCCCAGCGCCTTGATATAGCGATCGAGCTGGGCCGGATCCCGCTGCAGGGCGGCGTAATCCACCAGACCCTGGCCATCCACCACCGACCGCAGCACCGCGTTGTAGGGGCCTGGATCAAGGGGCGGCTGGGGGGCGGTGGCCACCGGGGACGGGCGGCTGGCCTCGACCGCCGTCCATAAGACCGGCCCGCCGCCGCAGCCCGTGGCGGTGATCAGCACCAGGCCGCAGGCGAGCAGCAGCGGGGTGCGGGAGCGGACACGGACCATGGCGAAGCGGAGGACGACCAGGGAATTACCGGCCAGGGGCCGATTCGGTTCGATCCCGGGCGCTGAGCAGCAGCCCCAGCAGCAGGGGCAGCCACAGCAGCAGCCGCTCCGGGGTGGTGAGCTGCCAGTCCGGCAGGCGTGAGGGGAGCACGAAATAGACGAACGCCGAAAGGCTCACCAGCCGCGCCCCCCAGTTCTGGCTGGGCACGGCGAAGGGCATCAGCCAGATGAAGTACCAGGCGTGCACCACCGGCGAGAGCAGCAGCAGGACCAGCAGGTAGCGCCAGGCGAAGACCCCCAGCCGGGCGCTGGTGACCAGCAGCACCAGCAGCACCGGCAGCAGCAGCAGCCCATGCACCGCATTGGTCTGCTGACTCCAGGGCCAGAGCTGGCCGATCCAGTGCGGCAGCCACTCGGCGCTGCGGCCGTGGCGGATGAAGCTGGAGCCGGTGGGCAGCAGCGGGCAACTGCTCAGGCCGCAGAACAGGGAGGCCCCCAGCAGCAGCGGCGCCAGGCCCAGCAGCAGGGTGAAAAGCACTGGGGCTGGCCGGCGGAAGCGGCGCCAGCGGCTCCAGGCCCGCTGCAGCAGCAGCGGCAGGGTGATCCACTTGAGGGCCACGCTCAGGCCCAGCAGCAGGTCGATGCAGGCCTGGGGGCGTTGGCCCTGGGGCGGGGGCTCCCGCTCGGCCAGCAGCCAGCCGGCCACCAGCGGCAGCAGAAACCAGCTGTCGTAGTGCCCGCCGCCGCTGAGGCCATAGATCACCAGGGGGTTCCAGGCGTAGAGCGCCGCCCGCGCCGTTCCGAACTGGGCCGCCAGCAGGGCGCCGATCGCCAGGTCGGCGGCCGTGAACGACAGCTTGAACAGCAGCACCTGCTGGGCCACGGCGGCATGGAGCCGGAACAGCAGCTGCGCCAGGGGCGGGTAGATGGCGGTGGTGTCGGGGTGGTTGATCGACGACCACCACGGCGTGCGCAACCCCTCCAGCACCGCGGCATCCGGGGGCAGCGCATAGGGACTGAACCCATGCAGCTGGATCCCCCCCTCCCAGAGGTACCGCCAGATGTCGTCGCCGGGCTCCATCGCCAGCAGGGCCAGCCGCGTCAGCACCGCCACGGCCCAGAACAGGACCCGGGGGATGGTGGGCAGCGACCAGGACAGGGCGAAACCCAGCCCCATCAAGGCGGCCGCCCGCCAGAACGGCAGCAGCTGGGCGGCGTCGAACAGGTCGCCGTGGGGGCGCATCAGCAGCGCCCCGCCGATCAGCAGCAGGGCACTGGCCGGCAGTTGCAGGCGCCGCAGCAGGGAGGACAGCGCCATCAACGCGGCCCTCGCCGCAGGACGCGCCGCAGCCACAGCAGGCCCAGGGTGGTGAGGATCACCCATCCGGCCCGGAGGCTGGCGCCCCAGCGCCCGGAAATCTTCGACGTGCCGGCCAGGCGCGGGCGATGGGAGATCGGCACCTCGCGGATGCGCAGGCCCAGCTCGATGGCCCGCACCTGCATCTCCAGGGTCCAGCCATAGCCCCGGTCGCGCAGGGCCATCGCCGCGAAGGCCTTCCGCCGCACCAGCCGCAGCGGCCCCATGTCGCGGTAACGGAACCTCCAGCCGAGGCCGATCAGCGTCGTGGCCAGCCGGTTGCCGCCCCGCTGAAGGGGCGTGAGCTAGGCGCGGCCCACGGCGGTGGCGGTGCGGTCGCCAAGCAGCAGGTCGTGGTCGTCGATCAGCTCCAGGAAGCGGGGCAGTTCCTCGAGCGGGTCGCCGCCATCGCCATCGCAGAACAGCAGCCAGTCCACAGCGGGGGCGAGCTCGAGGCACCCCCGCCAGCAGGCGCGGCCGTAGCCGGGACGGGGTTCGCTGAGCACCTCCGCCCCCAGCTGGCGGGCGATGGCGGCAGTGCCATCGCGGCTGCCGTTGTCGACCACCCGGATGCGGTCGAGTCCCTGGCGGCGCAGCTGGCCGATGACGTGGCCGATCGTCCGGCATTCGTCGCGCGCCGGAATCACCACCTGGATGGCCCCCAGTGCCATGGCCGATCCCGGATTGGGCATGGACGTCCCCTGTTGATGAACGTACCGGCGAATGGATCGAATGGATGGCCGCCCGCCTGGGGCCGGGGCCATCCGAAACGCCGGCTCACCGGTAGGAAGAGGGAACGGCTTTCCCCATGGACCCACCGCGCTCCCCGTCTCGCTGGCGCCAGCGGCTGCTGATCGCCGCCATCGCCCTGGTGATGCTCCTGTTCTTCGCACTCGGCCTGCACCGCCAGCTCACCCTGGAGGCCCTGCAGGCGGCCCATGGCGCCCTGCTGGAGCAGCGGCGCCAGGCCCCCCTGCTGGTGGCGGGCGCCTACCTGCTGCTCTACGTGCTGGTGGCGGCCCTGTCGCTGCCGGGGGCCGCGGTGCTCACCCTGGCCGGCGGGGCGATCTTCGGGGTCGGGCTGGGCACCCTGCTGGTGTCGTTCGCCTCCAGCATCGGCGCCCTGCTGGCCTTCCTGGTGGCCCGCACCCTGCTGCGGGAGCCGGTGCGGCGACGCTTCGCCCGCCAGCTGGCTCCGATCGAGGCCGGGGTGGCCCGCGACGGGGTGCTCTACCTGCTCAGCCTGCGGCTGGCGCCGGTGTTCCCCTTCTTCCTGGTGAACCTGCTGATGGCGCTGACGCCGATCCGGGCCATCAGCTTCTACCTCACCAGCCAGATCGGCATGCTCCCCGGCACCTTCGTCTACGTGAACGCCGGCACCCAGCTGGCCCAGCTGCGCGGGATCGGCGGCATCCTCAGCCCGCCCCTGCTGGGGTCGCTGCTGCTGCTGGCCCTGTTCCCCTGGCTGGCCAAGGCGGTCCTGGGCCGCTGGCAGACCTGGCGGCTCTACCGCCGCTGGATCCGGCCACGCCGGTTCGACCGCAACCTGATCGTGATCGGCGCCGGAGCGGCGGGACTGGTGACCGCCTACATCGCCGCCACCGTCAAGGCGCGGGTGACGCTGGTGGAGCGCGGCGCCATGGGCGGCGACTGCCTCAACACCGGCTGCGTGCCCAGCAAGGCGCTGATCAGCTCAGCCCGGCTGGCGGCGCGCCTGCGCCGGGCCGACCGCTACGGTCTCGAGCCGCTGGAGCCGCGGCTGAACCTGCGCCGGGTGCTGGAGCGGGTGGCCGACAAGGTGGCGGCCGTGGCCCCCCACGACAGCGTCGAGCGCTACGAGGGCCTGGGGGTGGAGGTGCTGCGCGGCGAGGCCCGTCTGCTCGATCCCTGGACGGTGGCGATCCGCACCGCCGCGGGCAGCGAGCAGCGGCTCACGGC
>NZ_JAYGHZ010000286.1:0-12133 GCF_034931285.1 Synechococcus sp. BA-120 BA3 | reverse complement strand
GAGCAGGCCCTGCCGCCGCCCCAGGCCGCCTGGCGTGCTCCCCTCGGGGGCGCCTGTCAGGCCGATCCGTCCCTGCGCGCCCGCCTGGCTGGCCTGGCGGAGCGACTGCGCTACGACACCGTTCGGCTGCGCATCGACCCGAGCAACTACGGCGAGCGCTTCCGCCGGGATGCCTTCGGCCAGCCGCTCGACACCACCCCCCAGGTCGTCGTCCTGCACGAGACCGTCTTCGGCATCAATTCGGCGATCAACACCTTCATGACCCCCCATCCCCGGGACGAGGACCAGGTGAGCTACCACACCCTGATCGGCCTCGACGGCCAGGTGGTCGAGGCGCTGGACCCGGCCAAACGGGCCTTCGGCGCCGGCAACTCCGCCTTCAACGGCCGCTGGGTGGTGACCAACCCGGAGCTCGCCGGCTCGATCAACAACTTCGCCCTGCACCTGAGCCTCGAGACGCCCCTAGACGGGGAGGACCAGGAGGGGAGTCACAGTGGCTACACCGCCGCCCAGTACGACGCCCTCGCCGTGGTCCTGGCCCGCTGGATGCGCCGCTACGGCATTCCCGCCAGCAACATCACCACGCACCAGCACGTGGATCTGGGCGGCGAACGGATGGATCCTCGCAGCTTCGACTGGCGGGAACTGCAGGTGCGGCTGGCCGCTCTTGGTGTGCTCTGCTGATCCGGGCGTCCTGAGGGGCCGATTGAGATCAGCGGGCCGGTTCAGATCAGCGGACTGGTGATCGGTTTGCGGCTGCCGTAGAGCAGGGCGTGCAGCTCCGGGTCCTGCATGTAGCGCAGCACCCGTGCGGGGTAGTCCAGCTTGCCGTTATGCAGGTACGCCAGGGTGGCGATGGCCTTGGCATCGGCGGGCGAGGTGCTGGCCATCAGCAGGGCGTTGTCGGACAGCCCCAGGGCCTGCTTCAGACGCACGAACTTGCCGACCAGCAACCGGACGTTGCGGTCGGGGTCGAGCAGCTCCATGCGTGCTTCATCGATCTGCTCCGGTGTGGCATCGGGGGGCAGAAGCCCCTGCTTGACGAGCTCGCCGACGCTGAGCTGGGCGGGGCCGTGGGTGCTGAACAGGCCACTGCGGGCCGCCAGGGGAAGGTCTTCACCGGGCTTGGCGTGCTGCAGCTCATCGAAGAGCACGGCGGTGACCAGCATCGGGTTGATGTGGTGGCGGCGGCTCTCGCTGAGGATCACCGGCCGGAGCTCCTCGAGCCGGCCGAGGGTGTGGCGACGCAGGGGCTGGAGCTGGTCGATGCCCTCGGTGAACAGCTGGGCGAGCCGGGGCTGGGGGCCGTGGACGCCGAAGCGGCGGTTGAGCTCCCGTAGTTCCTCGGGGGTGAAATCCACCGGATCGGGCCGCAGCCCTTCGCTGGTGGAGGGACTGATCAGGGGAAAACTCTTGCCGTCGCGCCCGCCATCGGTGAGCAGGAAGGGGCTGCGCGAGCGCGCCTGGGGTTCCCGGCTCAGCGGAATCAAGGCCAGGCCGCCAGCCGCCAGGAGCAGGCCCGCCACCAGAGCGTGGCGGCGCTGGCGTGCAAGGGCGGCGACCGCCGACATGCGTGCGGAGCGTCGTGGCTTAGTTCCGGCGAGGCGGGACAGCAAGCGGAATGGCGCTCTTTAGATCAATTGTAACGAACACGGCCGGATTCTTCCCGCTCCGAGGGCGCTCCGGCGGCCGTCCCCGTGGTGGAAAGCCCGCATCCGCCGATCCGCTTGCCGAACGTGGAGGCGGATGGATACGGTTCGGGGGCCCGTCACGGCGTCCCAGGAGCCATGTCCCCGCTGCCGCCGTTGAACGGCCAAGATTCCGCTGCCCTCTGGGAGCGATTCCGCCAGCTGCTCTGGCACGACCCTGATCTTGCCCTCTGGCTCGACGTCAGCCGGATGGCCCTGGAGGAACAGGACCTGGAGCGCTTCCAGGCCCCCTTCGCCCGCGCCTTCGCCGCCATGGTGGCCCTGGAGGCCGGGGCCATCGCCAACGCCGACGAGGGCCGGCAGGTGGGCCACTACTGGTTGCGGGCCCCGGAACTGGCCCCCGATCCGGCGGTGGCCGCCGCCATCGCCGCGGAGGTGGATCGCCTCGAAGCCTTCGGAAAGGGCGTGCTGGCCGGAACGGTCACGGCCCCCGGCGGCCGTCCCTTCACCGATGTCCTCTGGATCGGCATCGGCGGTTCCGGCCTGGGCCCGCTGCTGATGCTCAGGGCCCTGCAACGCCAGGGGGTGGGCCTGCCGTTCCACTTCTTCGACAATGTCGATCCCGACGGCATGGCCCGCACCCTGGCCGGCCTGGGCGACCGCCTCACCACCACGCTGGTGATCGTGGTCAGCAAGTCGGGGGGCACCCCCGAACCCCACCTGGGCATGGTGCAGGCCCGGGCACGGGTGCTGGCCGCCGGCGGCGACTGGAGCGCCCAGGCGGTGGCCGTCACCATGGGCGGCAGCCGGCTGGATCAGCAGGCGGAAGCGGCCGGCTGGCTGCGGCGCTTCGACATGTTCGACTGGGTCGGCGGGCGCACCAGCATCACCAGCGCCGTCGGGCTGCTGCCCGCCGCCCTGATCGGCGCCGACCTGCGCGGCTTCCTGGACGGGGCCGCCGCCATGGACCGGCTGACGCGGGTGCCCGACCTGCGCACCAACCCCGCCGCCCTGCTGGCCGCCTCCTGGCATGTGGCCGGCGGCGGCCAGGGACGCCGCGACATGGTGGTGCTTCCCTACCGGGACCGGCTGGAGGTGTTCAGCCGCTACCTGCAGCAACTGGTGATGGAGTCCCTGGGCAAGCGGCTCGACCGCGACGGTGTCGTGGTGCACCAGGGCCTGGCCGTCTACGGCAACAAGGGCTCCACCGACCAGCACGCCTACGTGCAGCAACTGCGGGACGGCCTCGACAACTTCTTCGTGACCTTCATCGAGGTGCTGGAGGACCCGGCGGAGATCCCCACGATCGATGGCGAGTGCCCCGCCGATTTCCTCGAGGGTTTCCTGCAGGGCACCCGGGCGGCCCTGGCCGAGCAGGCCCGCCAGAGCATCACCATCACCCTGCAGCGCTTCGATGCCCGGGCCCTCGGCGCCCTGATCGGCCTGTTCGAGCGGGCGGTGGGGCTCTACGGCGAACTGGTCAACGTCAACGCCTACCACCAGCCCGGGGTGGAAGCGGGCAAGCAGGCGGCCGCCGGGATCCTGGCCCTTCAGAACCGGGTGGAGGGCCTGCTCGCCGATGGCCAGCCCCGCTCCCTGGCCGCCATCGGTGCGGAGCTGGAGCTGGAGGCCGTCGAGCCGGTGTTCTGGCTGCTGCGCCACCTCTGTGCCAACAACCGCGGCTATGGGGCGAACGGCGACTGGGGGCAGCCCGACGGGCTGGTCTTCCAGCACACTTGAGGGACCTTCCCCCTTGAGCATGGTCCGATCCCGCGCCGCGGTCGCCTGGGCCGCCGGTCAGCCCCTGGAGGTCACCGAGATCGATGTGGAGGGGCCCCGGGCCGGTGAGGTGCTGCTGCGGGTCGTGGCCACGGGCGTGTGCCACACCGATGCCTTCACCCTCTCCGGCGCCGACCCCGAGGGGATCTTCCCGGCGGTGCTCGGCCACGAGGGCGGGGCGGTGGTGGAGGAGGTGGGCCCCGGGGTGACCTCCCTGGCGGTGGGCGACCACGTGATCCCCCTCTACACACCGGAGTGCCGCTCCTGCCGGTTCTGCCTCTCCGGCAAGACCAACCTCTGCCAGGCGATCCGCGCCACCCAGGGCCGGGGCCTGATGCCGGACGGCAGCAGCCGCTTCTCCAGGAACGGCGAGCCGATCTACCACTACATGGGCACCTCCACCTTCTCCGAGTACACGGTGGTGCCTGAGATCGCCGTGGCCAAGATCGCCCCGGAGGCGCCGCTGGAGAAGGTGTGCCTGCTGGGCTGTGGCGTCACCACCGGCATCGGCGCCGTGCTCAACACCGCCAAGGTGGAGCCCGGCAGCAGCGTGGCCGTCTTCGGCCTCGGCGGCATCGGCCTGGCGGTGATCATCGGGGCGGTGATGGCCGGGGCGGAGCGGATCATCGGCATCGACACCAACCCCGACAAGTTCGCCATCGCCGGCCAGCTGGGGGCCACCGAGTGCCTCGACCCGAGGGCCTTCGACGCCCCCATCCAGGAGGTGGTGATCGACCGCACCGACGGCGGCGTGGATTACTCGTTCGAATGCATCGGCAACGTCCAGGTGATGCGCGCCGCCCTGGAGTGCTGCCACAAGGGCTGGGGCGAGTCCACGATCATCGGCGTGGCCGGGGCGGGCCAGGAGATCGCCACCCGGCCGTTCCAGCTGGTGACGGGGCGTGTGTGGCGGGGCTCGGCCTTCGGCGGGGTGCGGGGCCGCAGCGAACTGCCCGGCTACGTCGAGCGCTTCCAGCAGGGGGAGATCCCGCTGGACACCTTCATCACCCACACGATGGGGCTGGAAGACATCAACCGGGCCTTCGACCTGATGCACGCCGGCCAGAGCATCCGCTCCGTGATCCACTTCTGACCCCTCTTCCGACCCCCTGCGACCCCGAGGTCGGCATCCCCATGCTCGAGCTGCTCAGCGAAAACCGCAGCTTCGGCGGTCTGCACCGCCGTTACCGCCACCCGTCCTCCGAGCTGAACGGGACCGCGACCCTGGCGGTGTACCTGCCGCCCCAGGCCCTCGCCGGCGAGCGGGTGCCGGCCCTCTACTGGCTGTCCGGCCTCACCTGCACCGACGAGAACGTGATGCAGAAAGGCGGGGCCCACCGGCTCGCCGCCGAGCTCGGCCTGGCCCTGGTGGCGCCGGACACCAGCCCGAGGGGGGCGGAGGTGCCCACAGACCCCGAGGGCGGCTGGGACCTGGGACAGGGGGCCGGCTTCTACGTCGATGCCACCGAGCCCCCCTGGAACCGCCACTACCGGATGCACAGCTACGTGGTGGAGGAGCTGCCCGCCCTGCTGGAGGCGGAGCTGCTCCTGGCTCCGGTCCGCGGCATCAGCGGCCACTCCATGGGGGGCCACGGCGCCCTGGTGACGGCCCTGCGCCACCCGGGCCGCTACCGCTCGGTCTCCGCCTTCGCCCCGATCTGCCATCCCAGCGCCTGCCCCTGGGGCCGGAAGGCCTTCGGGTCCTACCTGGGCCCTGATCCAGGGGCCTGGGCCGCCTGGGACGCCACCCTGCTGATCCCCGCGGCGGCGGAGCGGTTGCCCCTGCTGGTGGATCAGGGCACGGCCGACCCCTTCCTCGAGACCCAGCTGCGGCCCGCCGACCTGGCGGCGGCGGCCGAGGCGGCGGGCCACCCCCTGGAGCTGCGCCTCCAGGAGGGCTACGACCACAGCTACTTCTTCATCGCCAGCTTCATCGACGACCACCTGCGCCACCACGCCGCCGCCCTGCGGGCCTGAAGCCCCGTTCGGCGGGCCCTCAGGGCACCAGGTTGACCAGCTTGCCGGGCACCACGATCACCCGCCGCGGCGGCTGACCCTCCAGCCAGCGCTGGGCCACCTCGCTTTCCAGCGCCAGCTTCTCGAGGGTGGCCGCATCGGCGTCGGCGGGCACCTCGAGGCTGCCGCGCATCTTGCCCTTCACCTGGATCACCAGGGGGATGGTGTCGCGCACCAGGGCCGTCGCATCGACCGCAGGCCAGCGCTGGGCATGGACGCTGGCTGCGGCGCTGATGGGCTGCTGCTCAGCGTGGCCGCTGAGTTTCTGCCAGAGCTCCTCGGCCAGGTGGGGCGCGAAGGGGGCCAGCAGGATCAGCAGGGTGGCCAGCGCTTCGGTGGCCACGGCCGGGCCGGCCACCTCCAGGTGGGCGGCCAGGGCGTTGCTGAGCTTCATCAGCTCGGAGACGGCGGTGTTGAGCTGGAGCTCCCCCTCCAGGTCCTCGCTGATGGCGGCGATGGCGGTGTGGACGGCCCGACGCAGCTCCCGTTCGCCGTCACTGAGGGAAGCGGGATCCGGCGCCGGCTGCTGGGGGGCGTCCGCTGCGGGCAGCCGCAGGCCACGGCCATGGGCCCCGTCCACCAGACGCCAGAGGCGCTGCAGGAAGCGGTACTGACCCTCCACGTCGGCGTCGTCCCACTCCAGATCCTTCTCCGGAGGCGCCTTGAACAGGATGAACATCCGGGCCGTGTCGGCCCCGTAGCGGTCGATCACCACCGCCGGGTCGACGCCGTTGTGCTTCGACTTGGACATCTTCTCGTAGAAGACCTCCAGCACCTCGCCGCTGACGGGATCGCGGGGGTCGCTGGGGTCGGCCACCTGGGCCGGGGCCACGTACTGCCCGGTCTGGGGGTTGCGGTAGGTGATGCCCTGCACCATCCCCTGGGTGAGCAGCCGTGCGAAGGGTTCGGAGAAGCCCAGCAGGCCCCGGTCCCGCAGCACCTTGGTGAAGAAGCGGGAATAGAGCAGGTGCAGGATGGCGTGCTCGATGCCGCCCACGTACTGGTCGACGGGCAACCAGCGGTCGACAGCGCCGCGCTCGAACGGCTGCTGGTCGTTGTGGGGGTCGCTGTAGCGCAGGTAGTACCAGGACGAACACATGAAGGTGTCCATGGTGTCGGTTTCACGCTTGGCGGGGGCTCCGCAACTCGGGCAGGGCACGTTCACCCACGACGCCAGCTTGGCCAGGGGGGTGCCCCCCTTGCCGCTCAGGGGGATGTCCCGGGGCAGTTCCACCGGCAGCTGGTCGTCGGGGACCGGCACCACGCCGCAGCTGTCGCAGTGGATCACGGGGATGGGGCAGCCCCAGTAGCGCTGGCGGGAGATCAGCCAGTCCCGCAGGCGGTACTGGACCCGTCCCTGGCCCCAGCCCTGCTCCTCGGCCCAGGCGACGATGGCCGACTTCGCCTCGGCGGTGGTCAGGCCGTCGAAGGCGCCGGAGCCGATCAGCACTCCGGCTTCGGTCCAGGCCTGGCCCTCGTAGGCGTGGGGGTCGGCCCCCTCGGGGACCACGACCCGGCGCACGGGCAGTTCGTACTGGCGGGCGAAGGCGAAGTCCCGCTGGTCGTGGGCCGGCACCCCCATCACCGCACCGGTGCCGTAGTCGGCCAGGACGTAGTCGGCGATCCAGACGGGGATGCGTTCGCCGCTGGCGGGGTTGCGCGCCCAGGCGCCGATCGGCACGCCCCGCTTGGGCCGGTCCTCGGCCGTCCGCTCCTGTTCGCTCTGGCGGCTGACCAGATCGCAGAAGGCGGTCACCGAGAGGCGGCAGTCGTCGGTGGTGAGTTCGGCCACCAGGGGGTGATCCGGCGCCAGCACCACGTAGGTGGCGCCATGGATCGTGTCGGGCCGGGTGGTGAAGACGGTGATCGTCGCACCGCTTTCGCTGGTGAAGGTCAGCTCGGCCCCGAGGGAGCGGCCGATCCAGTTGGCCTGCATTGTGCATACCCGCTCCGGCCAACCCTCCAGGGAGGGGAGATCATCGAGCAGGGCATCGGCGTAGGCGGTGATCTTCAGAAACCACTGGCGCAGCCGGCGCTTCTCCACCTGGGCACCGGAGCGCCAGGAGCGCCCCTCCGCGTCCACCTGCTCATTGGCGAGCACCGTCTGGTCGATCGGGTCCCAGTTGACCGTCGCCTCCTTGCGGTAGGCCAGGCCGGCATCGAGAAACTGCAGGAACAGCCACTGGGTCCAGCGGTAGTAATCGGCGTGGCAGGTGGCCACCTCCCGGTCCCAGTCGATCGAGAGGCCCAGCCGCTTGAGCTGGTCGCGCATCTGGGCGATGTTGCGGTCGGTCCAGTCCCCCGGGTCGACGCCCCGCTCGATGGCGGCGTTCTCCGCTGGCAGGCCGAAGGCATCCCAGCCCATGGGGTGGAGCACCTGCCGTCCCCGCAGGCGGGCCGCCCGGGCGATCACGTCGGTGATGACGTAGTTGCGGACGTGGCCCATGTGGAGGCTCCCCGACGGGTAGGGGAACATCGAGAGGGCGTAGTAGGGCTCCCCGGCGTCTTGCGGATCCGGGGTGGCGTGCAGTCCCAGCTGATCCCACTGCAGCTGCCAGCGCTGCTCGATCGCATCGGGCCGGTAGCGGGAAAGGTCAGTCACGGGCCACAGAGAATGGGAGTGATCGTGTCACAGCCCATGCAAAGGCTCAGCTGAGGGCCCGAAGCGAAGCCACGGCGGCCAGGCTGATCAGCAGCAGTGGCGTGCCGGGTTCGGTGCTCATCGCCAGGAAATGGTTGTCCTGCCAGCGGATGATGCCGTCGAACTCCTTGCCGGACAGCAGGACGACGTTCACAGGGGTGCGGATACGGATCAGTTCCTGGACGTGCCGCACACTGGGCAGGGTCGTGTCGAGCCTGGGTCCCCGTCGCTCAAAGAAACTCTGCATAGGATCGGCCCCAACCTCCAGGACTTACGGAACGGTGCATCAAGTGCTCCAATTCAGCAAATACCAGGGTCTGGGAAATGACTTTTTGCTGCTGGACGGCCGCACCTTAGAGGATCCTGATGGCCTGTTCGGCCTGACCCCCGAGCGGGTGCAGCGACTCTGCGACCGCCGCTTCGGCGTCGGCGGTGATGGGGTGATCCTGGCTCTGCCGCCCCGTGAGGGCGGTGAGCTGCGCATGCGGATCTTCAACGCCGATGGCACCGAGCCGGAGATGTGCGGCAACGGCATCCGCTGCCTGGCCCGCTTCCTGGCGGACAGCGACGGCGACCAGGCCCCCCGCAGCTGGGAGATCGAGACCCTCGCCGGTCGCATCGTGCCGGCCCTGGCCGAGGACGGACGCATCCGCGTCGACATGGGCCCGCCGTTCCTGACGCCCGAGACCGTGCCCACCACCCTGGCGGTGGGGGAGCAGGGGCTGCCGGTGGGCGAGCTGGAGGTGCTGGGCCAGCGCCTGGCGGTGGCGGCCGCCGGCATGGGCAACCCCCATGCCGTCGTGCCCGTCGCCGATGTGGCGGCGATCGATCTGGAGGGTCTCGGCGCCGCCCTGGAGGTGCACGGGGCCTTTCCGGCCCGCACCAACGTCCATTTCGTCCAGGTGCTCGCCCCCGACCATCTGGTGATGCGGGTCTGGGAGCGGGGGGCGGGACCCACCCTGGCCTGCGGCACCGGCGCCTGCGCCACCCTGGTGGCCTGCCACCGGCTCGGCCTGGCTGCCCGCCACGCCCGGCTTGATCTGCCGGGGGGGCCCCTGGAGATCCTCTGGGATGAAGCCAGCGGCCACGTCTTCATGACTGGTCCGGCCGAGGCTGTGTTCGACGGGGTGGTGGCGCCATCGCTGTTCGACGACGACGACGAGGCACTGCTTCAAGCCACAGCGGTGCCCCCCGCCATGGCCATGGCGGTGGCCGCCATCGACTGCGCCACCGCCTGCGTCCACGGCTGCCTGCGCCCGGAGGCCTGCCCCAGCGCCGAAGCCCGGGCCCGCGTCACGGCCCTGCTGGAGGGGCGCTCCCTCGACGATCTGGTGGCCCTGGCGGGCGAATCCCTGGAATCCCGGACCCGGGGCCGCCTCTCCCGCGATGCCCCCGCCGCCCCCTGAGGTCTACCTCGACGCCTGCGCCACCGCCCCCCCGGCAGCGGCGGTGCTGGAGGCCATGGATCGCGCCCACCGGGAGGCCTGGGCCAACCCCTCCAGCCTCCACGGCCACGGCCTGGCGGCGGCGGAGCGCCTGGAGCGCGACCGCCAGTCCATCGCCGCCCGGCTCGGCTGCGGCGCCGATGAACTGGTGCTCGTCTCGGGGGGGAGCGAGGCGATCCACACCGCCCTGGTGGGCTCCGACGGGCAGCTGGAACCTGGGCGAGTGCTGCTTTCGGCGGTGGAGCACCCCGCCAGCTATGCCGCCGCCGCGGCGCTGGCACGCCGGGGCTGGGAGGTGCGGCTCCTGCCGGTGGACCGCCGTGGCGTGGTCGACCTGGAGGAGCTGCAGCGCCTGCTGACGCCCCCGACCCGGCTGGTGTCGGTGCTCTGGGGCCAGAGCGAGGTGGGAACGCTCCAGCCGATCGAGGCGATCGGTGCCTTCTGCCGCCAGGCCGGCGTGCGGTTCCACGTGGATGCGGTGCAGGTGGTGGGGCACCGTCCGGTTGATTTCAGCCGCCTGCCGGTGGACCTGCTCAGTTGCACGGCCCACAAACTGCAGGGTCCGCGCGGCGTGGGGGCCCTGCTGGTGCGGCGCGGGATCCTGCTGGCGCCCCTGATCGGCGGGGCCCAGGAGGGTGGTCGTCGCGGCGGCACCGAGCCGGTGGCCCTGGTGGCCGGCTTCGCGGCGGCCCTGGAGCTGGCCGAGCGGCGGCTGGCGGCCCACGGCGGAGAAGACCCGCTGGCGTCGCTGCGGGATCACCTGCTGGCCGACCTGCGGCGGCTGGAAGGCGTGCGGTTGACCGGCCCGGAGCCGGACGACCCGGCCGGGCGCCTGCCCCACCACATCAGCCTGCTGGTGGACGGGCCGGAGGGTCGTCCCATCGGCGGTCGGAGGCTGGTGCGGGAGCTGGCACGCCGGGGCTACGCCGTGAGCAGTGGATCCGCCTGCGCCAGTGCCGGTGCGGGCACGGCCGGCACCAGTGCGGTGCTGCTGGCGATGGGATACGACCCCGCCGAGGCGGCCAGCGGCCTGCGGATCAGCCTCGGCCCCTGGCTGAGTCCGGAGGATCTGGCCGGGCTGCCGGCGGCCCTGGAGCAGGCCCGGCGCTGCGTGGCGGAAGCGCCTGGGTAGGGTCCGACCAGCCCTGCCGCCAGCCGATGCTGCCCGCCGACCTGCGCACCGCCGAAGCCGAAGCCCTCCAGGCCCTCCAGGCGGCCCTGGCGGCCGGATCGGGGGGCCGCTGGACCGTGGAGTTCCGCTTCGAAGGGCTGCGCCTGATGCCGGTGGTGCTGCGCCTGCTCGAGGGGCTGATGGCGGAACGGCCCGGCGTGCGGCTGCTGTTCCCGGATGCCGGCGCCACCGCCCTGGCCCGCCGGGATGCTCCGGCCCTGGCCGAGCACATCGGCAGCTTTTCCGACCAGCGCCGGCGCCAGCAGGAGGAACCCTCCAGCGGCGTGCTGCTGCTGGTGGGGGCGAGCCAGGCGGAGTACGAGCTGGTGGAGGAGGTGTGCGGCCGCCATTCCGACGCCGTGGTGCTCGTCAATCCCGCCCTGGAGGATGCCGCCGTCGGCATCGGCAGCGTGGCGCGCCAGCGTCGCCGCGGCTTCCTGGCCGGCTGGCGGGCCGCCTACGCCCTGCTGCCCAAGACCGACCGCGCCCTGCGCTGCGCCTACCCGGGCGACTGGGAGCTCTACCGGCTCGATCCCGACGGTTTCCGGCTGGCGGGGAGCTTCGAGCAGAAGCCCGATGCGGAGCAGCAGGACCTGGCGCTCAGCGGGCGTGAGGAGGCGGGTCTGGGCGGCAACCTGAGGGCCCTGGGTCAGATGATCGAGGACCTGCAGAACTGAGACGCCGCCCTGGAGCCTCGGGATCGGGGCGGCTGGTGGATCCCGGAAAGGCTGCGTACACTTCGCGGGCTTTCCCATGCCCATGCCCAGCGAAACGCCCCGGTCCCGTTCCTTCAGCCTCGTCGACGTCGGCGCCGCCGTCGCCGCCCTGCTGGCGATCGGGGGCGTGATCTGGAGCCCCCGGCTGAGCGGGGCGGTGGCCCAGGCCACCGGCGCCCTTGAGCCCGTCACGGTGATGGTGGACGTGCGCGGTGCCCCCGCCGCCGCCCCCCTGGAGCTGCTGCAGCAGGCCCGCGCCGAGGGCAAGGTGGCGATCGTGATCCGCAACCAGCCCCACGGCAGCGTGGCGGTCAAGGAGATCATCCCCTTCGACCGCATCATCTCCACTCTCACCCCCGACGGGACGGTGGTCAGCGCCCCCGATCCCAACCAGCGGACCTTCAGCACCTTCGATGGACGATTCGTCCTCGAGGGCCAGGGGCGCCGCACCGCCGGTGGGGTCGTCTTCGGCAACCAGACCATCAAGATCGGCGCCCCGGTGGAGCTGGAGGGGACCAACTACCGCTTCAACGGCACCGTCACGGGCCTGAAACTCGGAACCTCCTGACATGACCGCCACCGTCCGCCTCGGCCTCCCCCGCCACCGTCAGCCACGCCACCGCCGCCCCCTGAGGCTGGCGGCGCTGCTGCTGGTTGCCGGCGGCACCGGCCCTGCGGGCCTGGCGGTCTGGGCCCAGACAGCGCCGGCCCTGCCC
>NZ_JAYGHZ010000285.1:0-12261 GCF_034931285.1 Synechococcus sp. BA-120 BA3 | reverse complement strand
GCCTCGGGCACCACGGCCAGGAAGCGGCCCTCGTTGGCCAGGTGCAGCGGGTCGAAGCCCAGCAGCTCGCAGGTGCGTCGCACCGGCTCGGCCACCGGGATGCGCTCCTCCTCGACCAGCAGCTCCAGCCCGCCGGGGGCCGCCAGTTCCTGCAGGGCGCTGGCCAGCCCGCCGCGGGTGAGATCGCGCAGGCAGTGGAGCCGCACCCCGGCAGCCAGCAGGGCCTCCACCGCGGGCCACAGGGGCATGCAGTCCGTGGCCAGGGGGGGCTGCAGGTCCAGGCCATGGCGGGCGGCCAGGATCGCCACCCCATGGCGGCCCAGGTCGCCGCTCACCAGCAGCTGGTCCCCGGGGACGATCGCCAGCGGATCGATCGGTTCGTTCACCTCCAGCAGGCCGATGCCGCTGGTGTTGAGGAAGGCCCCGTCCCCCTTGCCCCGCTCCACCACCTTGGTGTCGCCGGTGACGATGGTCACCCCGCAGCGCCGGGCCGCCTCCACCATCGAGCTGACGATGCGGCGCAGCACGGCCAGCTCCAGTCCCTCCTCCAGGATCAGGCCCAGGCTCAGCACCAGGGGCCGCGCGCCGGCCATCGCCAGGTCGTTGGCGGTGCCCGTCACCGCCAGGCTGCCGATGTCGCCCCCCTCAAACTCCAGGGGCTGCACCACGTAGCTGTCGGTGGTGAAGGCGAGCCGGCCGTGGGGCAGGGACAGGCGGGCGGCATCGTGCAGCACCTGGTCGGGGTCGGCATAGAGGCGGCGCAGCTCGGTGTCGATCAGCTGCTGCATCAGGGTGCCGCCGCCGCCATGGGCCAGCTGGATGCGGGGGGTGGCGGGCGTGGCCGGCTCAGCCACGGCGGCCGTAGCGGTGGTAGGCGGCGCAGGCCCCCTCCGAGGACACCATCGGTGCCCCCAGCGGATGCTCGGGGGTGCAGGCGGTGCCGAAGGCCGGGCAGTCCATGGGCCGGGCGCGCCCCTGCAGGATGGCGCCGCTGATGCAGACGCCCTGCGCCTCCACCCCCTCCTCGGGGCCACCGGCCAGGTCGCTGAAGCGGGCCCCGGCCTCCAGGTGGCGGAAGGGCGCCCTCAGCCCCAGGCCGCCCCCCGGGATCATGCCGAAGCCCCGCCAGGGCCGGTCCACCGGCTCGAACACCGAGTCCAGCAGGGCCCGGGCCGCCGGATTGCCCTGCTGGCGCACCACCCGGCCGTAGGCGTTCGCCACCCGGGCCTCACCCCGCTCCAGCTGCCGCACACAGGCCACCAGCCCCCGCATCAGATCCAGGGGCTCGAAGCCGCTCACCACCACCGGCACCCGGTGCCGATCCGCCAGGTCCTCCAGTTCCTCGGTGCCCATCACGGCGCACACGTGCCCCGCCGCCAGGAACCCCTGCACCTGGTTGCCCTTGGCCGTGAGGATCGCTGCCATGGCGGGGGGCACCCGCACGTGGGCCGCCAGCAGGGAGAGGTTGCCCGCCCCGGCGGCCGTCGCCTGGCGCACCAGCAGGGCCGTGGCCGGGGCCGTGGTTTCGAAGCCCACCGCCAGGAACACCACCTGGCGATCGGGATGGCGCCGTGCCAGGGCCAGGGCCTCCAACGGGGAGGTGAGCAGGCGCACGTCGCCCCCTTCGGCCCGCACCCCCAGCAGGTCCCCCGGCCCGCCATCGGCGGCACTGCCCGGCACCCGCAGCATGTCGCCGTAGGAGCAGAGGATCACCTCGGGCCGGCGGGCCAGGCCGCGGGCCGCATCGATGGTGGCGGCGGGTGTGACGCAGACCGGGCAGCCGGGTCCGTGGATCAGCCGCAGCCCGGGGGGCAGCA
Source organism: Synechococcus sp. BA-120 BA3 (assembly GCF_034931285.1). Lineage (NCBI taxonomy): Bacteria > Bacillati > Cyanobacteriota > Cyanophyceae > Synechococcales > Synechococcaceae > Synechococcus > Synechococcus sp. BA-120 BA3. The sequence continues at coordinate 10,444 of NZ_JAYGHZ010000285.1, read as the reverse complement.
GCTGGTCGAGCCCCCAGCGCACGATGGCGTGGGTCTGGCCGCCGCAGACCTCCATCAGGGTCCAGGGGCGGGTGGTGATCGCCGCCAGCTCGGCCGCCAGCTCCCGCACGGCGGCCACCTCCGCCGTCGCCGCCAGCGGAGCACTCACCAGGGACCGGGCGCCGCCGCGGCATCGGCGGGCAGGAAGGTCTGGACGGCGCGCATGTACTGAGACCGCTCGTACTCGCTCGGATCGGGGCAGCGCTGCTGGCTCATGCAGCCGATCAGCTCCCGGGCGGTGGCGTGCTCGTGCTCCAGCAGCCACTGGCCCAGCTCCTCCTCCAGGCCCCTGAGCCGGGCGGGGCCGTGGCGCAGCAGGGCGGCCACCACCTGGGTGATGGCGGCGCCGGCCATCAGCAGCCGCACCACGTCGGTGCCGCGGTGCACGCCGCCGGTGGCCGCCAGATCCACCGGATGGCGGCCGTGCAGCAGGGCGATCCAGCGCAGGGGCAGCCGCAGGTCGTGGGGGGTGGACAGCAGCAGGTTGGGCCGCACCTCCAGTTCCTCGATGTCGATGTCGGGCTGGTAGAAGCGGTTGAACAGGATCAGGCCATCGGCGCCAGCGGCGGCGAGCCGCTTGGCCATGGCACCGAAGTTGGTGAAGAAGGGGCTGAGCTTCACCGCCAGGGGCAGGGTCACCTCGGCGCGCACCTCAGAGACGATCTCCAGCACCTGGTTCTCGATCGCCGCGCTGGAGAGATCCGGATCGGTGGGGACGGAATAGATGTTCAGCTCCAGGGCGCTGGCGCCGGCCGACTCCATCCGCCGCGCCACCTGCACCCACCGGCCGGGATGGGCGCCGTTGAGGCTGGCGATCACCGGCACCGCCAGCCGCGAGCGCGCCTGCTCCAGGTGGCGCAGGTAGAGGTCGTGGCCCACATGGAAGATCGAGGGCTCAGGGAAGTAGCTGAGCGCCTCCCCGTAGCTGTCGGCGCCCTGCAGGGTCACCCGATGCAGCTCCAGCTGGTCGCGCTCGATCTGCTCCTCGAACAGCGAATGCAGCACCACGGCGGCGGCGCCGGCCTCCTCCAGCCGCAGCAGCTGGTCGATGTCCTCGCTGAGGGGCGCGGCGGCCCCCACCACCAGGGGGCTGCGCAGCTCCAGACCCAGGTAGGTGACGGACAGATCGGGACGGGTCATGCCGGTGCCTCGCTCACGGATGGGGCCGGGGTGCCGGCGAGAGCCCGGTAGATGGCCAGGCGCCGGGCCACCTCCAGCTCGGCCTGGCGCGCCAGGGCCCGGGCCCGCTCCGGCTGGCTGAAGGAGAGCATCCGGAAGCGGTTCTCCGTCGCCATCGCCTCGGCCAGCGGTCGCTTCTGGCCCCGGCTGTCGATCTGCAGTGGGTGCTCGCCCCGTTCGGTGCGGCGCGGGTCGTAGCGGTACAGCAGCCAGCGGCCGGAGTCCACCGCCGCCTTCTGCTGCTCCATACCCCGGGCCATGTCGATGCCGTGGGCGATGCAGTGGGAGTAGGCCAGGATCAACGAGGGGCCCGGATAGCTCTCCGCCTCCAGGAACGCCCGCACCGTGTGCTCGTCGCGGGCCCCCATGGCCACGCTGGCCACGTAGACGGTGCCGTAGCTCATCATCATCAGCCCCAGATCCTTCTTGGGGGCGGCCTTGCCGCCGGCGGCGAACTTGGCCACCGCCGCCCGGGGGGTGGCCTTCGACATCTGGCCGCCGGTGTTGGAGTACACCTCGGTGTCGAGCACCAGGGCATTGACGTCCCGGCCGCTGGCGAGCACGTGGTCGAGGCCGCCGAAGCCGATGTCATAGGCCCAGCCGTCGCCCCCCACCAGCCAGACGCTCTTCTTCACCAGGGCATCGGCCAGATCCAGCAGCCGGGCCGCCTGGGCATCCCGAGGACTTAGGGCCGCCCCGGGGCCCTCACCCACCACGGCCCGCAGCAGGCGCTTGAGCTCCTCCACCCGCTGCCGCTGGGCGACGATGCCGGCCTCGTCGTGCTGGTCGGCGTCCCGGATCGCCGCCACCAAAGCCCCGGGCAGCATGGGGTCGGTCCGCTCCGGCGCCGGCCCCAGCCGCTCCAGCAGCTCGAGGGCCATCTGGCGCTGCTGGTCGATCGCCACGCGCATGCCCAGGCCGAACTCGGCGTTGTCCTCGAACAGGGAATTGCTCCAGGCCGGGCCGCGCCCCTCGGCGTTGGTGCTCCAGGGGGTGGTGGGCAGGTTGCCGCCGTAGATGGAGGAGCAGCCCGTGGCGTTGGCCACCAGCATCCGGTCGCCGAACAGCTGGCTGGCCAGCTTGAGGTAAGGCGTTTCGCCGCAGCCGCCGCAGGCGCCGGAGAACTCGAACAGGGGTTGCTGCAGCTGCTGCTGGCCGATCTTGTGCAGGTTGAGGTCGCCGCGTGCCATCTCGGGCAGCCCCAGGAAGTAGTCCCAGTGGCCGCGGCCCGCTTCCCGCAGGGGACGCTGGGGGGCCATGTTGATCGCCTTGCGCTTCGGCTCGGTGCGGTCCCGGGCCGGGCAGACCTCCACGCACAGGGCGCAGCCGGTGCAGTCCTCGACGGCCACCTGGATCGTGAAGCTGCGGCCCGCCAGGTCCGGATCACGGGCCGGGGCCTGGCGGAATCCCTCGGGGGCCTCGGCCAGGGCCTCCGGCGCCACCGCCTTGGCCCGGATCACCGCATGGGGGCAGACCATGACGCACTTGCCGCACTGCACGCAGAGGTCGCTCTCCCACACCGGCACCGACTCGGCGATGTTGCGCTTCTCCCACTGGGCCGTGCCCGTGGGCCAGGTGCCGTCGCAGGGCAGGGCGCTGACGGGCAGGGCATCGCCGCGCCGCTCCAGCAGGGGCCCGATCACCTCCCGCACGAACAGCGGAGCCTCGGCGAGCCGGTCGGCCGCAGGGGCCGGTGGCGGCAGGTCGTCCTCGGCCGGCAGCTGGCGCCAGTCCAGGGGCTGAAGGTTGTCGAGGGTGGCGTCGAGGGCGCGCAGGTTCATGGCCACCACCGCCTCCCCCTTGCGGCCGTAGGTCTTGCGCAGGGAGGCGCGGATCTGCTCGATCGCCTCCTGGCGCGGCAGCACGCCGCTGACGGCGAAGAAGCAGGCCTGCATCACCGTGTTGATGTGGTTCCCCATGCCGGCCTCCCGCGCCACCCGGTAGGCGTTGATCAGCCACACCGACAGGCCCCGCTCGCGGATGCCGCAGCGCAGCGCCGCCGGCATCCGCCGCCAGCTTTCCTCGATCGGGAAGGGGCTGTTGAGCAGCAGCACCCCACCGGCGTCCAGGCCCGCCAGCAGGTCGAAGCGGTCGACGAAATCCCACTGGTGGCAGGCCACCAGGGTGGGGCGCTCGATCAGGTAAGGGGCGCGGATCGGCCGGGGGCCGAAGCGCAGGTGCGACACCGTGACCGACCCCGACTTCTTGGAGTCGTAGACGAAGTAGGCCTGGGCGAACAGATCGGTCTGCTCGCCGATGATCTTGATCGTGGCCTTGTTGCCCCCCACGGTGCCGTCCGAGCCCAGGCCGTAGAACACGGCTCGCACCTGGTCGGGCCCATCGACGTGGAAGTCCGTCGCGACGGGCAGGGAGCGATGGGTGAGGTCGTCGTCGATGCCGATCGTGAAGTGGTTGCGGGGCTGCGGCAGCAGGAGGTTGTCGAACACCGCCTTCACCATCGCCGGAGTGAACTCCTTGGAGGAGAGCCCGTAGCGGCCGCCGACCACCCGCGGCAGGGGGCGATCGCCGTGGCAGGAGCGCCACTCCTCGCTGAGGGCGGCCACCGCGTCGAGGTAGAGGGGTTCACCGCCGGCCCCCGGCTCCTTGCAGCGGTCGAGCACCGCCAGGGATTGCACCGTCGGTGGCAGGGCGGCGGCGAACAGGGAGGCCACGAAGGGCCGGAACAGGCGCACCTTGAGCACCCCCACCCGTTCGCCGGCGCCGTTCAGGGCCAGGGCCGACTCCTCGGCGGTCTCGCAGCCGGAGCCCATCAGCACCACCACCCGATCGGCGTCGTCGGCCCCCACGTACGCGTAGGGGCCGTAACGGCGGCCGGTGAGGCCGGCGAAGCGTTCCATCGCCTCCACCAGGTGGCCGGGGAGGGCGTCATAGAAGCGGTTCACCGACTCCCGCGCCTGGAAGTAGACGTCCGGGTTCTGGGCCGTGCCCCGCAGCACCGGATGGTCGGGGGAGAGGGCCCGCCGGCGGTGGGCGGCCACCTCGTCCATGGGGATCAACCCGTGGAGCACCTCGTCGGCGATGGGCTCGATCTTCTGGATCTCGTGGGAGGTGCGGAAGCCGTCGAACATGTGCAGGAACGGCAGCCGCCCCTTCAGGCTGGCCCGGGTGGCGATGGCGGCGAAGTCGCCCGCCTCCTGCACCGAGGCGGAGCAGAGGATGGCGCAGCCGGTGCCGCGGCAGGCCATCACGTCGCTGTGGTCGCCGAAGATCGAGAGCCCCTGGGCCGCCAGGGAACGGGCCGCCACGTGCAGCACGGCGGGGGTGAGCTCGCCGGCCAGCTTGTAGAGGTTGGGCACCATCAACAGCAGCCCCTGGGAGGCCGTGAAGGTGGTGGTCAGCACCCCCGCCTGCAGGGCCCCGTGCACCGTGCCGGCGGCGCCGGCCTCGCTCTGCAGCTCCACCACCGCCGGCACGGTGCCCCAGAGGTTGGGGCGGCCTTCGGTGTTCCAGGCGTCGGCCCACTCGCCCATCGGTGAGGCGGGGGTGATCGGATAGATGGCGATGGCCTCGTTGAGGCGGTAGGCCACGAGCGCCACGGCCTCGTTGCCATCGACGGTGATGGTCATGCGGGGTCGTCCTCCACGAGGCTCAGGGCCAGGCCCACGTGCACCAGCACCCGATCGCCGACGGCCGCCTCGGGCAGGCAGGCCAGGCTCACCTGCTGGCGCACCCCCCCGAAATCCACCTCGGCCATGCGCCAGAGCCCGTCGTCGGCGTCATCGGTGGCGGGGGCGGCCCCGGTGGGCTCAGCGGCTCCCGGTGGCGGCTGGATCCGGATCGAGAGGATGCGGGCGGGCACGGCCAGGCACATGGGCGGATCACGGTGCATGGTCTCTCCTCCCGGTTGTAGGCCCGACTGCCGGATCTGCCCACGGCCCCGCCGCCGCCCAGAGCTGGCCCAGGGCCAGCCCGCCGTCATTGCAGGGCACCAGCTCCGGCCAGAACGGCCGCAGCCCCCGGGCCCGCAGGGCCCCGATCGCGCCGATCAAAACCGCCGCTGCCAGTGGCCGCTGCGGGCCGCCCCGGCCTCCCGCTCGCCGGCCGGATGCACCAGGGCCAGCCGCTGCCAGCCCTCACCGCCGGGGCCGAAGCCGTTGCCGGGGGTGAGGCAGACGCCGGTGCCCTCCAGCAGGGCGGCGCAGAAGCGTTCCGAATCCAGCCCCCGGACCCGGGCCACTTCGGGGATCTGCAGCCACAGGTAGAGCGCCATCGACGGCAGCCGCACCGGCCAGCCCTGGGCCTCGAGGGCGGCGGCCATGCGGTCGCGGCGCTCGCGGTAAACGCCGCGCAGCTGCTCGGGCCAGTGGGGGGCCTGCTCCAGGGCGGCGATCGCCCCGGCCTGCAGCGCCAGGGACTGGTTGAAATCCACCACCCCCTTGAGCTGGCGCAGGGCGGTGATCAGCTCCTCGGCGCCGATGGCGAAGGCGAGCCGGTAGCCCCCGAGGCACCAGCTCTTGGAGAAGGAGAAGAATTCGATGCCGCAGCGGCGCCAGTCGGGATGGCGCAGCAGGGCGGGGGCTTCCCCGTCAAGGGACAGATCCACGTAGGGGTTGTCGTGGGCGAGCACCACGTCGTGGCGCAGGGCCCGCTCCACCGCCCCATCCAGCCAGGCCTGGGTGCCGGTGGTGGCCGTGGGGTTGTGGGGAAACCCCAGCACCATCAGTGAGAGGTCCTGCCACTGGCTGGGGGAGAGCCGGTCGTAATCGGGCCGCCAGCCGGCGTCGGCATCGAGGGGAAGCAGCAGCGGTTCGGCGCTGGCCAGGTGCAGGCCCCCCATGTGGGAGGGGTAGTAGGGGTCAAGCAGCAGGGCCCGATCGCCGGGGTTGAGCACCGCCAGGGGCAGGTGGGCCGTGCCCTCCTGGGAGCCCACCAGCAGCAGCACCTCCGTCCGGGGATCCACCGCCACGTCGAAACGGCGCTGCGCCCAGGCCGCCACCGCCTCCCGGAAGGGCAGGGTGGCGGCATGGAGGCAGTAGGAGGCGCTCTCGGGCCGGTTCAGGCCGGCGGCGATGGCCTCGAGGGCGACGGCCGGTGGCGGCAGGTCGGTGGAGCCGAGGGAGAGATCCAGCAGCGGCGGCAGGGGGGAGCCATCCGGCCCGTGGCCGGCGGCGGCCCGGGCGCTGTAGGCGGCCTTGCGCTGGTCGTTGCGGGCGAAGACGCCGCTGCCGAGCCGCGACAGGCGCTCAGAGATGGGCATCAAGGAAAGCCTTCAGCTGGGACTGGGCCATGGCACCTTCGTGGCGGGCCAGTTCCTGGCCGCCGCGGAACAGGACCAGGGTGGGCAGGCCCTGCACCTTGAGGCTGTCGCGGCTGATGGGATTGGGATCGGCCTCCAGCTTGCCGACGGTGAGAGCTCCGCCGGGGGCCTCGGCATAGGCGGTGGCGGCCCAGGCCATCAGGGGGGCCATCAGGCGGCAGGGCCCGCACCAGGGGGCCCAGACATCGACGAGCACCGGGCCCGGCACCTCCAGGACCGAGGCCTGGAAGTTGGCATCGGTGAGGTCGAGGACGGGGGAGTCGACGTCGGCGGGCACGGCAGTGGGGAGAGTGATGGCCCGATTGTATGAATTCAGAGCTTGTCGATGGACTGGCGCAGTTCCTCGAGCTCGGCGTTCACCTCGGCCACCTTCACCGGCTCCAGCTGGGGGGCCGGGCCTCCCTCCATGGGCAGGGAGATGGGGGTCTTGCCGCCTTCGAGGCGGGTCTTGAGGGCCGCCAGCTCGTCATCGACGTCGCTGCCCTCGAGAGCGGCGAACTGGCTTTCCAGATCGGCACCGGCGAGCTCGGCGGCGGCCTGGCTGCGGGCCTCCATGTTCAGCACCTTCTCCTCCATCTGGTCGAAGGCGGCCATCGAGCTGTTGGTGCTCAGACTGCCCACGGCGTTCTGGAGCTGCTCCTGGGCCTGGGCCGCCTGGGCGCGGGCCTTGAGCATGTCCTTCTTGGTCTTGGCCTCGGCGATCTTGCCTTCCAGGGCGGTGAGGCTGCGCTTGAGGGTGTCGACCTGGGAGGCCTGGCCGCTGAGCTGGGCGTTGAGGGCGGTGGCGGTGTCCTGGTAGGTCTTGCGGCGGGAAAGGGATTCCCGGGCCAGATCCTCCTCCCCTTTCTTGAGGGCCAGCTCGGCGCGCTCATACCAGGTGCGGGCCTGGGCCTCGGCCTGCTCGGCCTGGTTCTGCAGCCGCTTCTGGCTGGCGATGGCGGTGGCCACGGCCTGGCGCAGCTTGACCAGATCGGCCTGCATGTCGGCCACGGACTGGTCGAGGATCTTGGCCGGATCCTCCGCCTTGCTCACCAGATCGTTGAGATTGGCGCGCAGAAGACGGCTCAGCCGATCGAAGAAACCCATGGAGGCGGGGCCAGTGCAGAAACGGAGCGTAGCCAGAACCTGCCGTCCGGTCTTCCCCGCCCCTCAGCGGATTGCCGCACCCACACCCGGGACTGCCGTCTGAGGGCGTGGTCACCCATCGAATGGTCGGCGACCACGGCCTTGCCCTGGTGAGGAGCCATCGCCGCACCACGACGCAGAAGCGCCAGCTCGTCGATCCTGACCTCGGCGGGGATGGAGGTTCTGCGGCCCTTAGTGTGGATGGATGGAGCCTTCCCGGTCCCGCCAGCGCAGGGGCAACCGCCGACGAACCGGCGAGGCGGTGCAGACGCGGCAGGTGGGCAACGTCGCCCTGCTGATGCCACCCGCCCGGCCACCGGCCAGTGCCCTGGCCACCTGCCTGGACAACCTCCAGCAGGACTGGCGCCGCGAGGGCCATCTGGCCGCCCTGTGGCGGGAGTGGCCGCGGATCGCCGGGCCCCAGCTGGCCCCCCACTGCCGTCCCCTGCAGCTGCAGGGGGGCCTGCTGAGCGTGGGCGCCGCGCCGGGGCCCTGGCTGCAGGCCCTGCAGTACAACCGCCACCAGTTGCTGGGATCGCTGCGCGGCGCCGGCTTCAGCGTCCGGGACGTACGGGTGCAGCAGCACCACCCTGGCGCCGCCACCACCCCCGGCAGCCTCAGCGAAGCGGAGGTCTGGGCCATGCACCCGAGCCGCTGCGACGTGCACGGTCTGGCCGACTGTCCCACCTGCGGCCGACCGGCGCCGGCCGGGGAGATGGCCCGCTGGGGCCACTGCAGCTTCTGCCGCCGCGCCGATCTGGCCTGACCCCCCGTCCTGGACCCCGGCGTAGGGCCGGGCGCGTCAAGGGAGGGGTTGATCGTCTCCGGCCCCGAACAGCGCCCGCCAGGCCGCCTCCTGCTCCGCCGCGGCCTCGCTGCCCTCGAGGGGAAATCCGGCCAGGAAGTCCTTGTCGGCGGCGGGCTCGTAGGGCCCCTGCTTGATCTCCATCATCACGGCATCGGGCGAGAGGGCCACCAGGGTGTGGATGACGCCCTCGGCCAGCTCGATGCCGCGCAGGGGGCCGGCGGCACTGATCCGCTCCCGCTGCAGCACCCTCCCCTTGGCATCGAGCAGCAGCAGCCCCACCGCCCCCTGCAGCACCAGGAAGCACTCGAACCCCTCGCCGGGCTGCGCGCGCCGGTGGCGGTGGGGCCGCACGTAGGTGCCGGGCTGCAGCACGTTCAGGAAGCGCTGCACCCGGTCGGTGGGGGCGTGGAAGTTGTGGTTGCGGCGCCGGCGGGGGGAGCCGGCCGCAACGGCGGCCACCGCATCGAAGAGGTCCTGGTCGATGCGCTGGAGCGGGGACGGGGCGGCGGAGTCCATCGCAGGGGCGGCGGGCGCCCCGTTGTTGCCCGGGGCGGCGGCCCATAGATTGTGCCTCCCTCCAACGGCATGGACGTCATGGGCGCTGGTCCGAGGGTTCGGTGGCAGGCGGCCGCACCGCTCGTTGTTCTGCTCGGCGCCGGCCAGTCCCTGACGGCTACACCGGCGGCGGCCCAACCGGGCGCCCGGCCGGCCGCGCCCATCGCCACCTACACGATCGAGGCCACCACCACGGCGGGGATGGGGGCCATGGGCGGCGCCGGCATGCTGCAGATGATGCTGGGGGGCCGGTCGCCGATGGGCGCCACCAGCCGCCAGCTGGAGCTGCGGCTGCAGTCCCCGCAGACCGCCGCCAACCCCACGGCCGAACACCGCATCCCGGCGGCCATGGCGATGGGGACGGCCCTGCCACTGAAGAGCGGCACCGAGCACCCAGGGGAGCCGGCCCGGGAGTGGAAGGAGGAGGACATCCCCGAGGCCAAGGGCCGGCTGCTGCTCTTCCGCGGCTGCGCCGAGAGCGCCGGCGCCGGCCAGCCCGAGAACATCACCCTGCAGGGATTGACCAAGGAGCAGCGCCGCCAGGTGCTGACGGGCCTGAAGCGGCTGGGGACGGCCACCGGCCCCACGGGCACCTCGGGCCGCTGGCCGTCGGGCGAGGAGGCGCCGGCGGTGCCGCCGCAGGCCTCCCTGGTCGGGAACCATGTCGTGGCCGGCAACTACGCGCCGGAGATCCGCTTCCAGGTGGGCAGCGGCCACGACTTCCTGGCCCCGGTGAAGCTGACCAGCACCCCGGCCGGCGGTGCCCAGCGGCTGAGCTGGCCGGCCATCCCCACCGCCCTCGGCTACCAGGCCACGGCCACCGGCATGGGGCGCCAGGAGGGGGACATCGTGATGTGGACGTCCAGCGAGCTGCCCATGGCCGACAGCGGCGTGCCGGAGGCCCTGCGGGCCCCGGAAGCGGCCCGGCTGGTGCAGCGCGGGGTGCTGCTGGCTCCGGAGCGCACCACCTGCGCGGAGAGCGCCCAGGCCATGGCGGCGATGGGGGCGGCGATGGTGACCTTCACCGCCTATGGCGACACGCTGCTGCTGAGCAGCCCCCAGGGAGCCCCAGCCTGGCGGCTCAGCCTGGAGCGGCGCTCCACCGCCACCCGCCTGCTGGGCGAGGGCATGGGGCGCCTCGACCCGGGCTCCGGCGACGGCCAGGAGGCACCGGACCCCAAAGGTGGGGGGCTGAATCTGTTCCGGCTGTTCTGATGGCCGTGCCGGGAGCCCCTTGGGGTCCGTAGCCTTGGTCCGCTCGGCACCCTTCCGGCACCCCCAGGAGTCCGCCCTTGGCTGCAGCGCGCCACATCCTCCTGACCGGCGGCAACTCCGGCATCGGCTTCGAGGCGGCGGTGATCCTCTGCCGGGCCGGCCACCGGCTCACCCTTCCCTGCCGGGACCGGGCCAGCGCCGAGGCGGCCGCACGCCGGGTGCTGGAGCGGGCCCCTGGCCTGGGC
>NZ_JAYGHZ010000284.1:0-12636 GCF_034931285.1 Synechococcus sp. BA-120 BA3 | reverse complement strand
GCCGCCGAGGGTGGTGGCCAGACCCGCCCCGGGCCGCAGGGCCAGCAACGGCAGGGAGCGGGCCGCCTCGCAGCTGGGCCTCAGGGCCGTGAGGAAACCGTCCCACTCGTTCGCCACCGCGGTGCCGCGCAGCTCGCGCAGCAGGGCCAGGAAGGGGGCCTGCCCCACCCCCACCCGCAGGGACCCCTCGGGCAGCAGCAGCCCCCAGTCCCGATAGCTGGCCACGGGCAGGGTTTCCCCCACCGCCCGCAGCACCTGGGCCAGGGGGTTGGTGCTGGGCCAGTGGCCCAGGCCGCTCCAGAGCGACGGGCCCGATTCGAAATGAAAAGGTCCATGCCGGAATCCGTGGGCGGCACCGCCAGGGGTGGTGTGGGCCTCGAGCACCAGCACCTCAAGGCCGTGGCGGGCGGCGATGGCGCCGGCGCAGAGACCGCCCAGGCCACTGCCCACCACGATCAGGTCGCTCACCTTGGTGCAGCAGTTCCAATGCAGATCTTATTCAGATTCCTTTCGCATCGAGGGCAAACAGATGGCCCCCTCGCTGACTAGGATCGTTCGACATAGCAAAGGTTTTGCATTGTCGCAGGGCTTCCCTTCCGCCACCCTGTCCGATAGCACACCGCCCGTTTCCCCTGATGCGGACGCTGGCTCCAGGCCATCGGTGGGTCAGCCCAGGCGGGGCGATTTTGAGCTGAAGTCCTTCATGGACAGCTCCAATCTGCGGGGCTCCTGGCAGATCGCCAACACCGTGATCCCCTACGCGGCCCTGTGGTGGGTCGCCGACTGGAGCCTCCATCACGCTCCCCTGCTGCTGATCCCCACCATGGTCGTCATGGTGCTGCTGCTGGCCCGCTGCTTCTCGCTGATGCACGACTGCGGCCACGACTCCCTGTTCCGCAGCCGGCGGGCCAACCAGGTGTTCGGCTTCCTGCTCGGCGTGATCAGTGCCATTCCCCAGTACCCCTGGTCCCGTGGCCACGCCTACCACCACCGCCACAACGGCGACTGGGAGAAGTACCAGGGACCTTCGGCCCTGGTCACCACGGGGGCCTTTGCCGCCCTCAGCCCCGGCCAGCAGCGGTTCTACGGCGTGCTGCGCCACCCCTTGATGCTGTTCCCCGGAGGCTTCTTCTACCTGGTGATCAAGCCCCGGGTGGCGCTGCTGCTGGGGCTGGCGGGATTCTTCCCCCACCTGCTGGCCTGTCTGCGCAGCCCGCAGCGGATGGGCCTGGGCCAGATCCTGGCCAGCTATCGCTCCAGGCACTGGTACACCCAGGGGGAATTCCGCCATCTGCTGGCCAACAACGTGGCTGTGATCGGCTCCTGGTGGCTGATGGCCCGCTGGCTCGGCGCCGGTGTGTTCTGGTCGATCTACGCGCCGGTGATGGCCTGCGCGGCGGCGATTTTCATCTGCATCTTCTTCGTGCAGCACAACTTCCCCGGTTCCTACGCCCACGCCACCGCCGGCTGGAGCGAGATGACCGGGGTGCTGGAAGGCACCAGCGACCTGGAGCTGCCGCCCCTGTTCAACTGGTTCTCCGCCGACATCGGCTGCCACGCGATCCATCACCTGTCGTCCAAGATCCCCAACTACCGGCTGCGGGCCTGCCACGAGCACAATGCCCACCTGCTCTCGGGCGTGCGGCGGCTGTCGCTGGCCGACATCCCCGGCTGCTTCAGCTACATCCTCTGGGACCCCCAGGCCTGCCGCCTGACGACGATCGACGCGCTGCGTTCCGCCGCTCCCGTCCCCGTCGCCAGCTGAAGGGCACCAGGAGGAACCGATGCTGCGCCAGACCCTGAGCCGGTTGGAGGTGTCCACCCAAGGGGAGGGTTTCGATGACATCACCGGGCCCCTCAACGGCCTGATCGCCGCCAGCGGCCTGGTGCTCGGCACCGCCACCATCGCCAGCCTGCACACCTCCTGCTCCCTGACGATCAACGAGAACGCCGACCCCAGGGTGCTGGTGGACCTTGCCGCCTTTCTGCGGGCCCTGGTACCCCCGGAAGGGGTGCGGCCCCTCAGCGGCCAGGGGGAGCGGCGCCCCTGGGTCCACGATGACGAGGGCCCCGATGACATGCCCGCCCACATCCGCACCGCCCTGACCTGCACCAGCCTGGTGCTCCCTTTCCAATCCGGTCGGTTGCTGCTCGGCACCTGGCAGGCGGTGTATCTGTGGGAGCACCGGGCCCGACCCCATCGCCGCAGCCTGAGCCTGCATCTGCTGGGCGAATGACCCCTTGCTCCCCACCACCATGGCCGCCAAGCCCCTGACCCCCGCCCAGATCGCCGCCCTGCCCACCGAGCTGCCGCAGTGGACGCTGCGGGAGGGCAAGCTGCACCGCGAACTGCGCTTCGCTGATTTCTCCGCCGCCTTCGGATTCATGGCCCGGGTGGCCCTGGCGGCTGAAGCGATGGGCCATCACCCCGAGTGGTGCAACGTCTGGAACCGGGTGACGATCAACCTCACCACCCACGACACCGGCGGACTGTCGAGCCTCGATGTGGAACTGGCCCGCCGGATTGATGTCCTCGTGGGTTGAGGCTGTTCTGGGCCGGCTCGGGCGGCGTGTCTAGGTTTCGTGGGTGCCTCCCCCCGCCCTGCAGCGCCCCATGGGTTTTCGCTACCTCGATCGGATCGCCACCAAGGAGAACATCCATGCGTTTCTCGAGCTCGCCGATCTGGCCGCCGGCGCCGGTGCCTCGGCCAACAACGTCTTCCTGCTCTCCCACCGGCTGCGCCAGTCCCGGCCGATGCAGGTGTGCCGGGCGTTGCTGGGGCGGGATCCGGCCGCCGCGGCCCTGATCGAGCAGCGGCGGCTCAGCGGGCCCTATGACGCGGCTGCCCTGCGGGCGCTGCCGAAGGGAACCCTGGGCCACACCTACGCCACGGTGCTGGAGACGATGGGGTACGACATCAATTTCTTCCCCAAACCCGAGTTCTACGCCAACTTGGAAACCGACGCCGATTACATCAACTACCGGGTCTACGCCACCCACGACATCCATCACATTGTGAGTGGCTTCAGCCTCGACAATTTCGGCGAACTCGGTGTCATCAGCATGAGCGTGGCCCAGTTCGCCCACCCGGGGCTGGCCTTCACCGATCTGATGGCCCTGCTGCTCAACTGGTTCCGCAACGACACGCCCATCGACGAACTGGAAACCCCGGCCGAGCAGGCCCGCACCGCCAGCTACGCCTTCGGCATGATCAGCAAAGGGCTGCACATCGGCGTCGAGGCCCAGCCGCTGTTCCCGGTGATCTGGGAGGAGCGGATGGGCCAGGACCTGGAGGACCTGCGGGCCGAACTGGGCGTCACGGCGGTGAGGGAGGGGACCTTCAGCTGGTACGCCAACCCCTCCCTGGTGGCGGCGCTGGCCGCCTGATCCCTCAGACGAGGGCGGGCAGCCGGGAGGGCTCGGCCGGGCGGAAGCGCAGCCGCTCATGCTCCACGTCCACGGCGATCGTGGTGCCGCTCAGGAAGGTGCCGGCCAGGATCGCCTTGGCGATCGGCGTCTCCAGCTCGCGCTGGATGGCCCGTTTGAGGGGCCTGGCGCCGTAGACCGGGTCGTAGCCGACGGCGGCCAGCCAGTCGAGGGCAGCCCCGTTGAGCTCCAGGCCCAGCTTCCTGTCCTCGAGCCGCCGGGCCAGGCGCTGCACCTGCAGCTCCACGATCTGGCGCAGTTCCTCGGCCTTGAGGCTGTGGAAGATGATCGATTCATCCAGCCGGTTGAGGAACTCGGGGCGGAAGTGGCCCCGCAGGGCCTCGTTCACCCGCTTCTCCATCTCGCCGTGGCGGGCCGGATCGCCGGCCAGATCGAGGATCGAGGCGCTGCCGATGTTGCTGGTGAGGATCAACACGGTGTTGGTGAAATCCACCGTGCGGCCCTGGCCATCGGTGACGCGGCCGTCATCGAGGATCTGCAGCATCACGTTGAAGACATCGGGGTGGGCCTTCTCGACTTCGTCGAAGAGGATCACGGCGTAGGGACGGCGCCGCACCGCCTCGGTGAGCTGGCCGCCCTCCTCGTAGCCCACGTAGCCGGGAGGGGCTCCGATCAACCGGGACACGGCGTGCTTCTCCATGTATTCGCTCATGTCGATGCGCACCATCGCCTCCTCGCTGTCGAACAGCTGGGACGCCAGCGCCTTGGAGAGCTCGGTCTTGCCCACGCCGGTGGGGCCGAGGAACAGGAAGCTGGCGATCGGACGGTTGGGGTCGGACAGGCCCGCCCGCGACCGCTGGATCGCATCGGCCACCGCCGTCACGGCCTGCTCCTGGCCGATCACCCGCGTGTGCAGTTCGTCCTCAAGATGGAGCAGTTTCTCCATCTCCGACTGCACCAGCTTGCTGACCGGAATCCCCGTCCATTTGGCGATCACTTCGGCGATGTCGTCCTCGGTGACCTCCTCGCGCAGCAGGTTCTTCTCGCCAGAATGGGCGCTCAGTTCGCCTTCCTTGGCGGCCAGCTTCTTGTTGAGCTCGGCCAGGGTGCCGTACTCCAGTTCGGCCGCCTTGTTGAGGTCGTAGTTGCGCTTGGCCTGCTCCACCTGCAGCTGCACCTGCTCAATCTCCTCCTTGATGGCGGAGAGTTCGTCGATCGAACCCTTCTCCTTCTGCCACTGGGCGTTGAGGCTGCTCTGCTGCTCGCCCAGATCGGCCAGCTCCTTCTCGAGCTTCTCGAGCCGATCACGGCTGGCGGGATCCGATTCCCGCCCCAGGGAGAGCTTCTCCATCTCCAACTGCAGGATGCGGCGATCGAGCTCGTCGATCTCCTCCGGCTTGGAGGTGATCTCCATCTTCAGGCGGGCCGCCGATTCGTCCATCAGGTCGATGGCCTTGTCGGGCAGGAAGCGATCGGCGATGTAGCGGCTGCTGAGCACGGCGGCGGCCACCAGGGCGTTGTCGGCAATGCGCACGCCGTGGTGCACCTCGTAGCGCTCCTTGAGACCCCGCAGGATCGAGATCGTGTCCTCCACGGTGGGCTGGTCGACGAACACCTGCTGGAAGCGGCGCTCCAGGGCCGGGTCCTTCTCGATGTGCTGGCGGTGCTCATCGAGGGTGGTGGCGCCGATGCAACGCAGTTCGCCGCGGGCCAGCATCGGTTTGAGCAGGTTGCTGGCGTCCATGGCGCCGCCGGTGGCGCCGGCCCCCACCACGGTATGGATCTCGTCGATGAACAGGACGATCTGGCCTTCGCTGGAGGTGACCTCCTTGAGCACGGCCTTGAGGCGCTCCTCGAACTCACCGCGGTACTTGGCGCCGGCGATCAGGGCGCCCATGTCGAGGGCGATCAGCTGCCGGTTCTGCAGGGCGGTGGGCACGTCCCCGTTGACGATCCTCTGGGCCAACCCCTCGACGATGGCGGTCTTGCCGACGCCGGGTTCGCCGATCAGCACCGGGTTGTTCTTGGTGCGGCGCGAGAGGATCTGCACGGTGCGGCGGATCTCCTCGTCGCGGCCGATCACCGGATCGAGCTTGCCCTCCCGGGCGGCGGCGGTGAGATCCCGTCCGTATTTCTCGAGGGATTCGTAGGTGCCCTCCGGGTTCTGGTCGGTCACACGCTGGCTGCCACGAACGGCCTGAACGGCCTCCTTGATCTTCGCCCCATCGGCGCCCGACTGGGACAGGAGCTGGCGACCGCAGCGGTCATCGCCGGCCAGGGCCAGCACCAGGTGCTCCACGGCGATGTAACTGTCCTGAAAGTCCTGCTTGAGGGCATCGGCCCGGTCCAGAACGGCGTTCAGCCCCTTGCCCAGGTAGACGTTGTCGGGGGCGGTGGCCAGGCTGGGCTGGGCGGCGATGAAGGCCTCCAGCTTCTGGCCCAGGACGCCCAGATCCACGCCGGCCTTCTCCAGGATCCGGCTGGCCAGGTCCTGCTGGGCCAGCAGGGCGGCGAACAGGTGCTCGCTGTCCATCTGCTGCTGGCGCCGCTGCTGGGCCAGCTGCTGGGAGGCGACCACGGCGCCCCAGGCCTTTTCGGTGAACAGTTCGGCGGTGGGATGCATGGTTGACGTTCTCCCTGCGGACGGTGACTGAAGCCAACGTATGAATCCTGTCGGGATCGGCCGAGGGGGAGGACCGAACCGCGGCGTTCGGCCCTCCTCCACGGGGGTGGGCGGGCCGTACCGCCAGGGGTGGCCAACCGCCCGGCGGGGGCTCAGGAGCTAGGGGCCCACGAACTCCGGCATGGGCACCTGGAAGCCGCGCTGCTGGCCGCAGAGCTGGGTGGGACAGCCGTCGGGGCCGTAGAGGGCATCGGCTGCCGAGAGGCAACCCAGGCTGTTCTTCTGGGCCACCTGGGCCGGATGAATCCGCAGCGGCTGCAGCACCGCTTCGCTTCTGGGCACCAGCAGCCGGCAGGGGGGAGGCGACAGCCCGGGCGCGGACTCGATCGCCAGGGGCTGGTTGGGGGTCACCCCCTGGGCCAGGGAGGGGGCCGCGGAGGGCGCCACGACGGCGGCCAGCAGGGCCAGGGGGATTGCTGCCGAGAGCAGGCCCCCTGGCAGGCCCGCCCGCAGCCCGGCGGAGGTGGGGATCGCCATGATGGGAGGTCGGCTGCGCCCCATTCTCGCCTCTGCAGCCCTCCTGTCAGCCATGCCCTCTCACGCCGACGACCAAGCCCTGGTGGCCGAGCTCGCCAGAGCGTCCCTGACCCTGGGTGGGGCTGCGGAGCCGGAGCGGGACTGCTGGCGGGTGGTGCACCGCCATGTCCACGGGATGCTGCCGACGGAGTACGACATCCGCGAGGTGCCCGAGGAGCTCTACCTGGCGGTGCTGGCCGCCCGCCGCGCCCTCAGCTGAGCCATGAAAAAGCCCCGGCACTGCCGGGGCTCTGGACGATCTGGGGGGGGGGTCGTCGCTGGATGGGAAGGATCCGAAGCGAATCAGGCCCAGCCCTTGGAGGCCATGTCTTCGACGTAGGCCGCCACATCAGCGATGTCACCCTCGCTGAGCTTGCCGCCGAAGGCGGGCATGGCGTTCTTGCCGTTGGTCACCTGGTAGGCGATGGCGGCTTCGTGGCCGCCGTCGTAGTTGGCCAGGTAGGAGGCCAGGGCATCGGCCTTGAGCGTGCGCTCGGCGTTGACCACGTTGCCGCCGCCCATGTGGCAGGCGGCACAGTTGGCGGAGAAGATCTGGCCGCCATGGGCCACATCGGCGGCGAAGCTCGGGGCGGCACCCAGCACCAGCGCCAGGCAGAGAGCGAAGAGGGAAAGAAGACGACGCATGGGAGGGCGCGAAGGGGGGTGCCGGAAAGCACTTGCAACCGGCACAAATTAGGCAATGGCCGTGTCCCGGTGCAGCGTCCTGACAGATTCGCAACAATTCATGGCGGCGTCCGGGGGGCGGCCCGGGGCCGGCTCAGGTGGGGCGCTTGCCCCCGATCCGGCCCCGGTGCGGCACCCCCGCCGTCTCCAGCACCGCCTCGAGGCTCGGGGCGAGGCTCACCAGGCCGAAGCGCTCGGGCGGGCTGACGGGCTGGTGCACGAAGTGGCGCTGGCGGATCGAGAAACGGTCCCAGGCATTCACCTCGATGCGCAGCAGCTTGATCAGCCCCTCGATCAGCCAGCCGCGCAGGTCGATCCCCACCGGCGGCACCCACACCCGCCGCCAGCGGCACAGGGAGGCCACGGCGCCGTTGATCGTGATCGGCGCCTGACCCAGCACCAGCCGCCGCACCGGACCCTGGTCCGGCTCGGGATTGGGGCCGTGGGGGGTGGTGGCCAGGTGGGCGCAGACGGTGGCGATGTCGGCGGCGTGGATGAAGTGGAAGCTGGCGTCGGTGCGCAGCCAGCGGGCCAGCCACAGCCAGCCGAAGGCCTCCTTGAGCCCGGCGGTCAGGTAGCTGGTGGGGTGGGGATCGGTGCCCGCCACCGCGCCGCCGAACACCAGGGTCGGGAACACGGCCACGATCCGTTCCGCCAGCGGGTGGCGCTCCAGGTCCTGCAGGCAGGTGGCCTTGGTCTGGATGTACTCGGTGCCGTAGGCCATCGCTTCGGGGAGCAGCTGCAGCCGGCGATCGAGGATGCTGGCGGTGGAGAAGTAGATCACCTGCTGCAGGCGAGCCGGGTCGGTGAGCCGCAGCAGCTCCTTGACGGCCACCACGTTCACCGCCTGGGCCCGCTCCGGATCCCCCCAGGCGGTGGCGGTGTGGATGATCCGGTCAGCGCTGGCGATGGCGGCGGCGTGGGGGCCCAGCTCGCGCAGATCGCCCACCAGCAGGGTGATGCGGGGGTGGTCGGCGGGGACGGCGCTGAGCTTGGTGGGATCCCGCAGCAGCAGCAGCAGGTGAGCGTCGCTGTTGGCCAGCAGGTTTTCAGCGATGTACTGGCCGACGCAGCCGCTGGCGCCGGTGATCAGGATCCGCTGGGGCCCGGAGGTGGGGGCGCTCAAACAGCGGCTCCCAGCAGCTCGTTGACGGCCTTGCCGGTCTCGAAGAAGACGCGGGCGTTGTCCTCCGGGGTGCCGGGGAGGATGCCGTGGCCCAGGTTGAGGATGTGGCGACGGCCGCGGGCCTTGCGCACCGTGTCGAGGATCCGCTCGCGGATGGCCTCGGGGGTGCCGAACAGCAGGCCGGGATCCACGTTGCCCTGCACGCCCAGGTGCTGGGGCAGGCGGGCGCAGCCGTCGGCCATGTCCACGGTCCAGTCGAGGGAGATGAAGTCCACCCCGGTGGCGGCCATGCGCTCCAGCACACCGGCGCTGCCGGAGATGTAGAGGATCAGGGGGGTGTCGGGGTGGGTGGCCTTCACCTGGTCGATCACCCGCTTCTGGTAGGGGGCGGCGAACACGTCGTAGTCGATCGGGCTCAGCTGGCCCGCCCAGGAGTCGAACAGCTGCACCACCTGGGCACCGCTGTCGATCTGGTAGCGCACATAGGTGGCGATCGAATCGGCCAGGTGGCCCAGCAGCTGGTGCAGCAGGGCGGGCTCCTGGAAGGCCATCGCCTTGATCACCGAATAGGTCTTGGAGCTCTTGCCCTCCACCGCATAGGCGGCCAGGGTCCAGGGGGCGCCGACGAAGCCCAGCACCGCCGCGGCGTTGCCCACGTCGGCCCGCAGCCGCCCCAGCACCTCGCCCACGAAGGGCAGGGCTTCGGCTGGATCGAGGGGCCGCAGGGCGTCCACCTGGGCCTGGCTGCGGATGGCGGGCTCGATGATCGGGCCCCGGCTCTCGATGATGTCGAAGTCGATGCCCATGCCCGGCAGGGGCGTGAGGATGTCGGAGAAGAGGATCACGCCGTCGGGACGGAAGGCGTGGAAGGGCTGCATCGAGATCTCGTAGGAGAGATCGGGGTTCTCGGAGCGCTCGCGGAAGCCGGGATGGCGGTCACGCAGGTCGCGGTACACCTTCATGTAGCGGCCCGCCTGGCGCATCATCCAGACCGGAGGCCGCTCCACCTGCTCACCTCGGGCGGCGCGCAGCAGCAGGGGGGCGGATTCGCTCATGGGGCCGGTCGGAAGGTCAACGGCGAAACCTAACCGAGCACCCCCGGCCTCCGGCCGCTCCTGTCACCAGTCGTGGCATGGGCGGCCCCGGGGCGCTCAGCCCTCGTCGATGGCCGGCCGCTGCAGGCTGCGGGACTCGTCGAGACGGAACACCACCACGCTCAGGGGCGGCAGGCAGAGCTCCAGGGAGTTCTCGTAGTCGTGGATGGCCCAGGCATCGGTGAAACGGCCGCCCAGGTTGCCGAGGTTGCTGCCGCCGTAGCGGCTGCTGTCGGTGTTGAACACCTCGGCGTAGAAGCCCTCCAGGGGGACGCCCACTCGGTAATGGGAATGGCTCTGGGGGGTGAAGTTGGCCACTACCACCACCCAGCGGCCGCTGCCGCTGTCGCGGCGCATGAAGCTGATCACCGAGTGGCGGTTGTCGTTGCAGTCGATCCACTGGAAGCCGTACTGATCGAAGTCGTCGCCCCAGAGGGCCGGCTCCGATCGGTAGAAGACATTGAGGTCGTCGACCAGGTTGAGCAGTCCCTGGTGGGCCTCGTACTGGAGCAGCTCCCACTGCAGATCGCCCCAGACGTTCCATTCGGCCCGCTGGCCGAACTCCATTCCCATGAAGATCGTCTTCTTGCCCGGATGGGTCCACATGTAGGCCAGCAGGGCACGCACATTGGCGAATTTCTGCCAGTCGTCACCGGGCATCTTGTGGAGCAGGTTGCTCTTGCCATGCACCACTTCATCGTGGCTCAGGGCCAGCATGAAGTTTTCGGTGAAGGCGTACCAGATCGAGAAGGTGACGTGGTTCTGATGGAACTGGCGGAACCAGGGATCCAGCTCGAAGTAATCGAGCATGTCGTGCATCCAGCCCATGTTCCACTTGAGGTTGAACCCCAGGCCGCCCATGTCGGTGGGCTGGGTCACCATCGGCCAGGTGGTGGATTCCTCGGCGATCGACAGGGCACCGGGGAAGTGCTGGAACAGCACGTGGTTGGCCTGTTGCAGGAAGCGCACCGCTTCCAGGTTCTCCCGCCCGCCATGGTCGTTGGGCAGCCATTGCCCATCCGGACGCAGGTAGTCGCGGTAGAGCATCGAGGCCACGGCATCGACGCGGATGCCGTCGATGTGGAACTCCTCGAACCAGTAGATGAGGTTGGCGACGAGGAAGTTGCGCACCTCGTTGCGGCTGTAGTTGAAGATCAGCGTGCCCCACTCCTTGTGCTCGCCGATGCGGGGATCGGCATGTTCGTAGAGGTGGGCGCCATCGAAGAAGGCCAGACCGTGGCCATCCTTGGGGAAGTGGCCGGGCACCCAGTCGAGGATCACGCCGATGCCTTCGGTGTGGCAGCGGTCGACGAAGGCCCGGAACTCGTCCGGGCTGCCGAAGCGACTGGTGGGGGCGTACCAGCCGGTGACCTGGTAGCCCCAGGAGCCGTCGAACGGATGCTCGGAGACCGGCATCAGCTCGATGTGGGTGAAGCCGCGGGCCTTCACGTAGGGGATGACCTTGTCGGCCAGTTCCGGATAGGTCATCAGCCTGGCGCCGGGCTTCAGATCGGCGGCGGGCACCGGGGGCCGGGGGCGGCCGTCGGCTTCGAGGAAGGGCTGGTCGGCGGCGGCATGCATCCAGCTGCCCAGGTGCATCTCGTACACCGCGATGGGCTGGGGCAGGGGATCGCGGCCATCGCGTTCCTCGATCCAGGCGCCGTCGTTCCACGGGTAGCGGCCCAGTTCGGCCACCACCGAACCGGTGTTGGGCCGGATCTCGTGGCGGAAACCGTAGGGGTCGGCCTTCTGGTAGCAGTGGCCGTTCTGGGCCCGCACCTCGTACTTGTAGATCTGGCCGGCGCCCAGGCCGGGGACGAACAGCTCCCAGATCCCCCCGAGACGCTGCTGCATGGGGTGATGGCGGCCATCCCAGCCGTTGAAGTCACCCAGCAGGGCGACGCTGCGGGCATTGGGGGCCCACAGACAGAACTGCACCCCGGCGACGCCGTCGCGCTCGAGGACATGGGCGCCCATGCGCCGCCAGATGTGGTGGTGATTCCCCTGGGCGAACAGATGACGGTCCAGTTCCCCCATCCACTCGTGGCGGAAGGCCCAGGGATCGTGCTGCTCGTGCTCGATGCCGCCGCGGCTCACATGGACGCGATAGCCGCAGCCGGGATCGGTCTCGAGGCGAGTCTCGAAGATCCAGGGATGGTGGGGATTGGCCATGGCGAGCCGTTCGCCGCCGTGGAGGAGCTCCACCGTGTGGGCGTCCGGCATCCACACCCGCACCACCCAGCCGCTGTCATCGAGGGGCTGGGGCCCGAGCACGGAGAAGGGATGGTCGTGGCGGCATTCCGCCAGCCGGCGGGCATCCTCAACCATCCATTCGAGGCTGGGCAGGGCCATGGAAGAGGAGGCGTGCATGCGCCGGGAGCTTACGTCGGTGGGAGGGCCGGCTCAGCGCGGCGGTGAGGGGGGAGAGGGATCGGTGGGGAAATCCACGCCGATGATCTGGTTCTGGGCATCCAGGGTGACGAAGAGGTTGTCGGTCAGACGGTTGAACTCGGTGTTGACGATCACCAGGCGCATCTCCGGTGTGCTTTCAGCCCGGTTGATGCGCTTCACCCGGACGAAATTGCCGGTGATGCGCTGCAGGTTGAGCCATTTCTGCTGCAGCTGGCCCTGGGGGATCTGCTCCTGCATCAGCGGCGACAGGAAGCTGCTGGCGGAGATGAAGTGGCCGCTGGAGAGGGCGGTGATGAAGTCCCGCACCACCTTCTCGGCCGGCTGGTCGGTGACGTTGAAGTGGTAACCATCGATCCGGCCCTGGCCGTCGATCACCATCAGCAGGTCGCGCTCGCCGGCGCTGGTGAACAGGGTGGCCTCGACCGTGCTCGAGTCGAAGCCGGGCTGGATGCTACGGATGGCCCAGCGCAGCAGCCGCGGCTGGGTCTTCATGGTGGCGGCCACCATGCGGGGGCTGCTGACGCTCTGCAGGGCCGGGGAGAACTGCTCGAAACGGGCCTGGGCGTCCCCCTGGCGGATCGTGGTCAGGATCCGCTCGGCGGCCGCCCGTGCCTGGGCTTCGCTCAGGGCCGCACTGGGCTGGCCGCTGGCGGACGGCGCCGGGGCGGCCTGGGCCCAGGCTGTCCCTTATCCACATCTCCGAGCCCACGAGACGCACGGGTATCCCGGATGC
>NZ_JAYGHZ010000283.1:0-13035 GCF_034931285.1 Synechococcus sp. BA-120 BA3 | reverse complement strand
CCACCAGGGCTGCGGCCAGCCCTGCGGCCAGCGGGTGGGTGTTGCGGAGGATCACGGGCTCCATCATCCCCGGGGCCGATCGAGGACAGCCTCCAGCTTCTCCAGCAGCTCGGCCGCCTCCCGCTCACCGGAGAGGCCGTCCACCACGATCGGTGGCCGGCGTTCGCTCCAGAGGATCACCCGGGGCTCTGGGCCGCTTAGCAGCAGCACGCCGGTGATCAGCCGCAGCGGCAGCTGGCGGCTGGGCTGGCCCGGGCGGCGCAGCAGGAGCTGGTCGCCCGTCAGGCAGATCTCCTGGGGGCTCCACTGCCGGTAGCTGCCGACCCCGGCGGCGCCGAGGGCGGCGACCACGAGCAGGACCTGGACCACGGTCCACTCCGGCAGCCCCAGCGAAAGCAGGCCCGGCAGGGAGAGATCCAGCACCAGGGTGGTGGGTTCGCTCAGGCCCAGGCGCGGCCCGAACATCCAGACCAGAAAGCCGCCGTACTTCACCATCACGGTGTTGAGCACGGCGACGAAGAGCAGGTAACTGCCCTGGTCGGCGAAGGAGCGCCACCACTGGGCCGCGCCCACGCCACGGCGGCTGCGGATCAGGCGTGTCCTGGAGACCCCCGTCTCCAGTTTCCAGACATCGTCCGGCTGCGGTCCGCCCGGCCGGGACCCGGCGAGCTGCCTGGCGTCGCAGGCACCGGCCAGGCGCAGGGGCACCCCCAGATCGGCGACAAGGGCGTGGGCCTGCTGCCAGGTGCCGTAGAGGCTGGCGGCACGGGCCAGCAGGTGCTCCCTGGGGGGATCGGCCACCGCCAGAACCAGATCCCAGCCAAGGGGCCGCTCCCCAAGCGGCGGCAGCTGGACGCTGGCCTGGCGGATCCGCACGGCCGTGATGGCGGCCCGGTCCACCTCCAGCCGCTCGCTGCCCCCGGGCGTGTCCACGAACAGGCGGAGGCGCTCGCCCCAGCTCTGCAGCAGCACCCGCCGCTGCAGCGGTGCGCCGAAGCCCAGCCGGGCCATCAGCCACTCCATCGGCAGCAGGAAGAGCAGCAGGCCGATCACATAGCCCACGGCCCCCTGGAGGCTGACCAGCAGGCAGAGGCCGGAGAACAGCAGGAAGGCCAGCAGGCTGACGAGCGGGTTGGCGGGGACCTCGTCCTCGATCAGTTCCCGCCAGATCATCCGCTCGAGGGCCAGGGCCAGCCCCTGCACGGAGCGACGCAGCAGCACCAGCGGCGTGAGCAGCAGCCCCAGTCCGTTGCGCCGGGCGCCGCGAACCGTGGCGCTCAACGCGATCAATCCGCCAGCAGTGTTGTGGCAGCAGCGTAGGGGTGCCCCGCCAGTCAGAACCGTTCGTCGCCGATGGCGGGCAGCACCAGCTCGCGCACGAAGGACGCCGGCGAGAGCTGCAGCAGGGCCGAGACGATCCGGATCACGTCGTGGAGCGGAATCTGCCGGCCCTCACCGCGCCCGGCGGCCGCCTCGGGCGGCACCTCCAGGCCGTCGTCGGTGTTGAGGTAGCCCAGCTGCAGGCAGGTCACCGCCAGCTGCTGGTCGCGGAAGCTCTCCCGCAGGGCATCGGCGATGCCGGTGAGGGCGAACTTGGAGGCGCCGAAGGTCACCTCCGGCTGCCCGCTGCGGCGCAGGCCGGAGGTGGAGCCCGTGAGGATCAGCTGGGGCCTGGGGGAGCCGAGCAGCCGCGGAATCAGGCGCCGCAGCAGCATCAGCGCGCCGGTGATGTTGATGGCCACCATGGTGGCGATGCTCTCGTCGTGATCCTCCAGGAAGCTGTAGGCCTCGCTGAAGGCGTTCGCTTCCCAGATGCCGAGGTTGTAGATCAGCACATCCAGCTGGGCGGGTGCCTGCTGCTCGATCCACCGGACCGCCGGCAGCGGCTCCGCCAGATCCGCCTCGATCCAGCCGAGCTCGACGCCCGTCGGCAGCCGCAGGCCATCGGGCCGTCGCCGCGAGACGCCGATCACCGTGTCACCGGCGCTGCCCAGACCCTCGACAAAGGCACGGCCAAGCCCGCGGCTGGCCCCGACCACCATCAGTTTCATGGACCCGCTCCCGCAGGGGCGATGTCGAAGTGCAGCACATCCTCCCCGACACCCAGCCTGGCGTAGAGGGCGACGGCGGGCCCGTCGTCGCGATGGGCCTGGACGAAGATCCCGTCAAAGCCCCGCTCGGCGGCGAGCGTCCTGAGGCGCTCGATCATCGCCGTGGCCAGCCCCCGGCGCCGGTGATCGAGAGCCACGGCGAGGTCGTAGAGGTAGAACTCGCGGCACTCCTGCTCAAATTTCGGCAGGACATAGCCCGTCAGTCCACCCACCACCCGCGTCCCGGTCTCGGCGACGATCGCCAGGAACATCTCACCGGCCAGCAGATCGTGCAGGTACGGATCCGAAGGCTGCCGCTCGGGATACCTCCCGGGATCGTCGAAGGCGTCGGCAAACAGGGCCAGGAGGGAGCGCAGGGTGCCCATGTCGGCCGGTCCGAGGACACGGACGGAGGGCTGAATCGTCATGGGCAGACGTGATCCACATCATCTGGCCAGTGTGGTCGTGATCGGGGTGCGGGCAGGATGCGGCGCAACGCCCACCCCATCGCTCTGCGCCAGCACCAGCCAGAGACCGGGGAACCGTCCATGCTGGACCACATACCGGAGGCGGGAAGACTTTGGTGATCGGTGCCCGACGGATTCCAGGCACCTCTGGCGTCGCGCCGGAGCCTCCCCGTTCGCCCATGGCGCGGTCCGCTCGTTCCTCGTTGGCCCTGTTCCGTTGGGGAGCCGCTTTCGCCATGCTCCTGCTGGCGGATGGGCAGCGGTCGGCGGCCATCGATCACCAAGGCCAGTCACCACGGCCACGGCTGCAGGGGTGGCTCGCCCAGCCGTTGGGTGAGCGCTATCCCCAGATCCCAGCCCAGGTCTGGGAGTGGATGGACCAGGCCAACGCCCTCGAAGCCAAGGGCGACTACGCAAAGGCGGCGTTGGTATGGGAACAGGTGCTGGCCTGGCGTGAGAAGGCGCAGGGGCCCGACCATCCCGATACCGCCACAAGCCTCAACAACCTCGGGCTGCTGTACATCAAGGAGAGCGCCTTTTCCAAGGCAGAGCCCCTTCTTGTTCGTGCCCTGGCGATCAGAACCAGGATCCTCGGGCCGGACCATCCCTTCACCGCCCTCAGCATCAACAACCTCGCCTGGTTGTATTCCAAGCAGAACAACAACGCCAAGGCCGAACCGCTCTACCTGCGAGCCATTGCCATCGCCGAGAAGGCTTTGGGACCTGACCATCCGGGGCTCGCCCTCGGCTTCGACAACCTTGGACTGCTTTACACCAATCAGGCCAAGTATGCGATAGCGGAACCCTTCTATCTGCGCGGCCTCAGGATCAGAGAGAGGGCGCTGGGCCCTGATCATCTTGACACCTCGACAAGTCTCATCAGTCTTGGGCTCCATTACAGCAAGCTGAACCTCTATCGGAAGGCCGAACCCCTGCTTCTTCGTGCTCTGGCCATCAGGGAGAAAACACTTGATCCTGATCACCCTGATCTCGCCGTTGGCCTGGTCACGCTTGGTCTGCTGTATAGCGATATGGGCGCTTACTCCAAGGCCGAACCCCTCTATCTGCGCGCCCTTGCGATGATGGAGAAGCGGCGAGGGCCTGACCATCAGGAAACGGCTCTCAGCCTCAATAATCTGGCAACGCTCTACATCAACCAGGGCCGCTATGCCGAGGCGGAGCCCCTGCTGCGCCGCACCCTGGCCATCAAGGAGAAGGCGCTGGGTGACGATCACCCCGACACCGCCACCAGCCTCAACAACCTGGCGGCGCTCCAGGAGAACCAGGGTGCCTTCGGCAAGGCCGAACCCCTCTATCTGCGCGCCCTGGCGATCAACGAAAAGGTATTGGGTCCTGACCACCCCGACACGGCCACCAGCCTGGGTAACCTGGCGCTGCTCTATCGGAATCAGGGTGCCTACGCGAAGGCGGAGCCCCTGCTGCGTCGTGCCCTGGCGATCCGGGAGAAGGCGCTCGGTTCCGGCCACGCCGATACCGCCGCCAGCCTCAACAACCTGGCCATGCTGTACAGCGATCAGGGCGCTTACGACCGCGCCGATCCTCTGCTGCGCCGCGCCCTGGCCATCCAGGAGAAGACACTGGGGCCCGCCCACCCCGTCACCGCCACGGGCCTCAACAACCTCGCGGTGCTCCTCGACAACCAGGGTGCCGCCGAAGGGGCCGAGCCGCTGCACCGACGCGCCCTGGCGATCCGGGAGAAGGCCCTGGGGCCCGACCATCCCGATACCGCCGGCAGCCTCAACAACCTGGCGGATCTCTACCGGCTTCAGGGCGCCCATGCCAAGGCAGAACCCCTCTTCCTGCGTGCCATGGGGATCTACGAGACCGCGCTGGGGCCCGATCACCCCACGACCGCCCTCAGCGTCAACAATCTGGCCAAGGGGTACCTGAGCCAGGGGGCTGAGGCCAGGGCCGAACCCCTGCTGCGTCGCGGCATCGGCAGCCAGTCCCTGTTTCTGCAGCGGGAAGCCCCCCTGCTGCCCCAGGCCCGGCGGCAGGAGCAGATCAAGGCCCTCGGCAACGTCTGGGAAATCCCCTATTCCCTTGTGGCCACGACCCCGGCGGGCGCCTCCCTGGCCCTGTTCACCCGCCTGAACCGCCATGGTCTGCTGCAGGACATCGAACGGCGCCAGGCCCAGCTGGGCCGTGGTTCTCCGGCCCAGCAGATCCTGGTGGGTCAGCTCACGGCGATCACGGCCCGCCTTGCCGATGTGAATCTCAGTGAGCCGCAGCGACGCACGCTGCAGCAGGAACGGGATCGGCTGGAGCAGGAGCTCTACCGCCAGTTACCGGCCCTGACTCCGCGCCTGGTGGACGCCGCCCAGGTGGCCGCCGCCCTGCCGGCGGATGGGGTGCTGATCGAATTCCAACGCTTCCGCCCCTACGACGCCCGTCAACCGGAGGCCAGGAGCTGGGGGGAGGCGCGCTATCTGGCGATGCTGCTGTTCCCCGATGGGGAGACCCGCGCGGTGGACCTCGGCCCGGCGGCGGCCATCGATCCCCTGATCCAGCGGGCCCTGGCCGAGAGCCTGGCCCGCAACCGCCCCGCCGGACCGTTCTGGGCCCAAGTGAGCCAGCAGGTGCTGGAGCCCCTGCTGCCGCAGCTGCAGGGGCGGCGGCGCTGGTTCGTCTCCCCCGATGGCGAGCTGAGCCGCATCCCATTCACGGCCCTGCCGGCGCCCACCAGGAGTCCGAGCGGGGCCGAGTCCGACTCCGCCCCCATCCTGGGCCAGCAGGTGCAGCTGCGGATCCTCACCAGCGGCCGTGACCTGCTCACTCTGGGCAGCCCCGGGGCTGGAGCCCAGCGGGCCCTGGTGCTCGCCGCCCCTGATTTCGGTGGCCCGGGCCAGTGGCAACCCCTCCCTGCCACGGCCGCCGAGGGGAGCTGGATCGCCGAACGTCTCGGCGCTGCCCTGTACCAGGGATCCGCCGCCACCACCGCCGTGCTGCAGCAGGCGCGCGGCCCCAGGGTGTTGCACATCGCCAGCCACGGGTTCTTCACCTCTGGCAGCGACGACCCGCTGCTGAACAGCGGCATCGTGCTGGCGGGCGCCAACCGCAGTCGGGCGGCCGCACCCGCCGCGATGGCCAGCGATGACGGCTATCTCACCGCCAAGGAGGCGGCCCAGCTGCAACTCGATGGCACCGAGCTGGTGGTGCTCTCCGCCTGTGACACCGCCTCCGGCACCCTGCAGACCGGCGAGGGGGTCTACGGCCTGCAGCGGGCCCTCACCGTGGCCGGCGCCCGCTCCACCCTGCTGTCCCTGTGGAAGGTGGACGATGAGGCCACGGCGGCGTTCATGCAGCGCTACGTCGCCCTGCTCAAGCGGGGGATGGGTCGCATGGAGGCGCTGGCGGCGGTGCAGCAGGAGTTCCGCAGCAACCCGCCGGAGCCGGACTGGGCCGACCACAAGTTCTGGGCTGCGTGGCAGCTCACCGGCGACGGGGGGCCGATCCCGGGGTTGTGAGCCATCGCCTGCACACCAGGCAGACTGAACCGGAGGTCGCCTGTTGTTGGTTCTTCCCATGCCATACCAACAGGGGTCTGCGGCACTGGGCGTTCTGCTGGTCACCGCCTCGCTGCTGGCGCCGGTGGCCCCTGGGGCCGCTGCCCCGGAACTGGACGCCATGGTGGCGTCCATCGCCGGCCAGCTCCGCCAGAGCTGGAACACGGA
Source organism: Synechococcus sp. BA-120 BA3 (assembly GCF_034931285.1). NCBI lineage: Bacteria > Bacillati > Cyanobacteriota > Cyanophyceae > Synechococcales > Synechococcaceae > Synechococcus > Synechococcus sp. BA-120 BA3. The sequence goes on along the minus strand of NZ_JAYGHZ010000283.1, from coordinate 6,783 downwards.
TCCAGGCACCGCCAGGCTGCCCTGGCCGGCCATCGAGGTGCTTCCCGCCGGCCAGACGCCCCAGTCGGCCTGCCCCGGGGCCGGCACGGCGACCAACGCGGCGGTGGGAGTCCAGAGCCCAGCGCTGGTCTGTGCCGCCAGCGGCAAGCTGCTGCTGGATCGCACCAGGTTGGAGAAGGCAGCCAGCCGCCACGGGGAGTGGGGCCTGGCCTACTGGGTCGGGACCGGCCTGGGCACCGCGATCCTGAGTCATCAGGGAGCCTCGCGCCGTTCACCCGCCGTCGCCAATCTTCAGGCCAACTGCCTGGCGGGGGTGCTGATCGGTGCCACCGGGCTGCAACCCAGGCCCCAGGACCCACCCAAGCCCGATCAACTCGTGGCTCCGGCCAACGGGGCCTACGGCACCGCCATGGCCGAGCAGATGGGAACCCGCAGCCAGCGCTCCTATGCCCTGCTCACCGGCCTCGGCATGACGGAACTGGCGGGTTGCTCCGATGAGGCGATGGCCCAGCTCGCCAGGGACCAGGTGCCCGATCCAGCGCTGCTGAGCGCCCTGGCCACGGGGACGGACCGGGCCGCGTTCAACACGATGGCGGTGATGAACCGGCGCTGCAGGAGGCTGCCCAACTCCCCCTGCCCGCGGCGTGTGCCCAGTTTCACCGGGCAGAAGTGAGGCCCTCCCAGAGCCCGTGAGCAGCGAACCCCCGATCAAGCCCCATGCAGAGCGTGAGACGCTGCCCCCGAAAGGCATGCCCGGCGCCCGAGCCAGGGCGGGATCGCTGCGCCTGCCCCCCTGGCTGCGCTCGCCATCGCTGCACGAATGGGTCAGGACGCTGGGCATCATCATCGCCGCCTCCTGGGGGATCTACACCTTCCTCTGGAAGGAGATCTATGTGCCCTCCCAGGCGCCCGCCAGCATCAGCCTGGAGATCAGCCTGACCCCGGTGGCCGGCGGCGGCGCGAGCGGCCCATCGCCAGGATCCCTGCAACGGGAACTGAAGGTCAGCGCCACCAACGCCAGCACCCGCCGGCTCTACCTGCTCAGCAGCTTCTGGGAACTGTTCCCGATTCGCCGCCAGGTGCTGAATCGCTCCACGTTCTCGAGTCGCGCCAGCGGACCCTTTGATGCCATCCATGTGGAGAGGGGGGCGGTGCTCCAGCCCTATCCCACCGAAGCGGCCGGCAAGTTGTTCGTCGACGACCACATCAATCCCGGCGAAACCATTCACCGTTCGGTGATCGTTTCCCTGCCCCCGGGAGCCTATGCGGCCCAGGTGGATGTGCTGGTTCCCGTCCTGACGCGGGAGCCGCCCAAGGGCAACGCCCTGCTGGGTGGGAGGGTGTTGGAGTGGGGGTATGACAAAAGTGATGTGGTCATTCCACTGCTGTGCGTGGACGGCAACCCCTCCGACTGCCTGCGCCTCGATGATCCGGAGAAGCAGGATCGGCTGATGGATCGAAAGCTGAAGGCCTTTGATGCGAACTATTTTCTGAATGAGCAGAGCGTGCAGGTCGGGCTCGCCGGAGGTTCGTAGCCCTCAGGGGAGACGACGGGCGCCACCCATCGGCCCACGCTTGCCATCCGGGCCCAGAAGCCAGAAGCGGATCGCATCGCCGTCCACCTCGAACTCCTCCACGACCTTCAGCCCGGCGATGCCGGGATCCGAAGGGAACAGCACGCGCCAGGTGCGCCGGGAGCCCTCGCAGCTTCCCTCCCAGGCTCCGGCGGCGGTCCCTCCGGCTTCCGACACGATCCACACCAGGTGATGGCGACCGTCGGTCAGCCTGGTGACCACGGCCCGCCCCGGCTTGCTGGGTGCCACGTAGTCCCAGGTGCCCAGCGCCGCCTCGCAGGGTGGCGCGGCCGGGGCAGCCCAGGAGGGCGTTGCACCCAGGGCGAGGGCCATCATCACGGTGAGGATGCGCTTCCGCGGTGAATCGGCTGCAGCAAGCGGGCGGAAGGGTTGGGGCACCGTGCTGAAACTTCTGGACAGTCAGGAAACACTGCCATAGCTTCGGACCAAGGAGTAGGCCGTCAGATCATGTATCCCTTCCCATCGTCCTGTCCTCAGCCGAGAATCAGTCGCTCGAAAGCAAGCGCGACGCCCAGATCGCAGCCCCTCTTCGGCGACATCTGCCGGCTTGTCAAGCCGTCCAGCATTCTCGAGATCGGCAGCTGGATGGGAGCCTCATCGATCGCCTGGGCCGAGGCTGCTAAGGACGTCCAGCCGGATGCTGTCGTCCACTGCGTGGACACCTGGCTGGGCTCCGTTGAGCATTTCCTGAGCAGTTGCGGCGAGGAGTGGAACCTGGACAAGCTCTCTCTCACTGACTACGGACCGACGTTCTTCGACGACTTCCTGTGCAACGTCTGGGACAGTGGCCTCCAGGACAGGATCGTGCCGTTCAGGGCCGCCTCATCCGCCGCCCTGCCGTTCTTTGCCCAGCAGGGCCTCGCCTTTGATGTGGTCTACGTCGATGGTGCCCATGACACCCACTCCGTGCTGACGGACGTTGCCGGAGCCCTCAAGGTCACGTCGGAACAGGGCCTCGTCTGTGGCGATGACTTCGGCTGGAGTTCTGTCAGAAATGGCCTGCGTTTTCTGGCTCTGACGCACCGGAGCCCCCTGCAGTTCTATGTCAGAGGGGGCGACTTTGTGATCCTGCCGGACTCCAGTGTTGGTTACGGGCAGAGCCTGGCCCGGTTGGGCTATGGGAGATGGTGGCCCCTGGCAGTTCGTGAGAACCTCCATCGTCTCGTCTGCTGGTGCCGGTGGGGCCTTCGGGATCGACTCCGGCCATCGCGCTCCGGTGCCCTCTCCGCCGGAGGCTGAACCCCTGGCCCGCCGCGCACAGCATGACGCCGCCCACCCGGACTAGAAGGGAGCAACGCCGGAGCCCAAGCGGTGGATCTCGAACGCTTTCAGAGGCTGTTCACGGCCCCGCTGCTGCCCCTGGGCCGCCAGAGCTTCTCCCTGCTCTGGAACCTGCAGGTGCTGCTGCTGCTGCTGGCCGTGAGCCTGGCGGCGCGGGTCTTGAAGCGGCTGCTGGCCGGACGGGTGCTGCGCTGGTTTGCATTGCCGGAGGGGCGGCGGGAGGCGGTGGCCACCCTCGTGTCGATGGGGCTGGCCGCCCTGGGCTATGTGGTGGTGGCCCAGGGGATGGGGCTCGACATCGGCGCCCTGGCCGTCATCTTCGGGGCCCTGGGGGTGGGGATCGGCTTCGGGCTGCAGGAGCTCACCCGCAACCTCACCAGCGGCCTCACCCTGCTGATGGAGGGGAAGCTGAAGGTGGGTGACCAGATCGAGTTCGGCGACACCAGCGGCTTCATCAGGGAGATCTCGATCCGCTCCACCGTGATCCGCACCTTCCAGGGCGCCGAGATCGTGGTGCCCAATTCGGCCATCACCAATGCGCCGGTGAAGAACCTCAGCTACCAGAGCTCCGATGGCCGGGTGGATGTGGCGGTGACGGTGGCCCATGGCAGCGACCCCCTGGCCGTGACCGAGGCGCTTCTGGAGGCGGCCCTGGCCGAACCCACGGTGCTGGCCGATCCGCCGCCGAAGGTGCTGCTGCATGGCCTCCAGGGCCAGGGGATGGCGTTCGAGCTGTGGGCCTGGACCTCGGCGATCGACGCCAGCCTCAGCCTGCGCAGTTCGCTCAACTACGCGATCGAGCAGGGGCTCAGGGAGCGACATATCGAGCTGGCCGGGGCCCGTCAGCGGATCCAGCTGCTGCCCTCCCGACGCGCCATCGCACAGGACGGAGGGGGCGAGGACTGGCATCCCCTGCGGTCGTCCCTGCCCGACCATCCCTGCTTCAGCAGCATGGATGACCGGCGCCTGCGGGAACTGGTGGGCAGCGGAGCCCGCCGTCAGGCGCCTGCCGGCACGGTGCTGGTGCGGCAGGGGGAGGAGGGCCGCTCCTTCCACCTGGTGCTGAGTGGCGCGGTGGATGCGATTCACGAAACGGAGCGGGTGAGCCGCAAGCTGTTCACCTTCAGCGCCGGGGAGTTCTTCGGGGAACTGCCGCTGCTGCTCCAGGTGCCCTACCCCACCACCATGGTGGCGGCCGAGGACACGACGCTGTTCGTCGTCCCCAGCGGCAGCTTCCGCGCCCTGCTGGCCTCGCGGCCCGAATTCGCCGACACCGTCGCCCGCGAGGTGGCTCGCCGCAGCGACGTGCTGCGCAGCTACGAGGATTGCCTGCGCCAGCGCGGCCTGCTCGGGGACGCCGACATGGGCCACCCCCTGCAATGGTTCCGCGAGCGGCTGAAGCGGGTGCTGGCCGGACGTCCGGCGATGGCTTCGGTGGAAACGGAGGTGGACTGAGCGTCGATCGGCGATCGCCTTCCGATCCTCAGAGCTCAACGAGCAGTTGAACGGACTCAAGCTCCTCCGGGGAATCCGGCCTGGCGGCGAACAGCTCCTGCCAGGCCGGGTTCTGGTTTTCCCAGGCCGTTCGGGCGCCGTAGGCCGCCATGTCGTCGTATTCGATGTGGAGAAGGAGCGAGGTCGTGTCCGGACCTGGCACCGCATTGCGCAACAGACGGACGGCTCTGGGCATCACCGGGCTCTGGAATTCAGGGCCGGCCGCCTGCTGCAACTTGGCCATGATGTCGTCGAAGCGGCCGGGACGGATCTTGTAGGTGAAGACGGCAATCACGGACATTGCAAGCAACCTCTGGGAGGGTCCAACGCAGTCTCATGACAGGGTTGGAAGCCGTCAATCACCCGCTTCTAGGCCCAACGGTGATCCATGGCCACCGGCAACGCCTTGAGCCCGCGCAGCTCCAGGTTGTCCTGATACGCCAGGGGTTCGCCGGTGAGGCTCAGTTCTGGGCAGCGCCGCAGCAGTGCGGTGAAGGCGACGCCGGCCTCCATCCGGGCCAGGGCTGCCCCCAGGCAGTAGTGGGGCCCATGGCCGAAGGCGAGGTGGACGTCGAACCGGCGACGCACATCGAGCCGGTCGGGATCCGGGAACCGGGCCGGGTCGCGATTGGCGGCGGCGAACATCAGGTACACCAGCTGCCCCTTGCGGATTGAGCGGCCGCCGATGCTCAGATCCTCGCCAGCCTCTCGAACCATGAACTGCACCGTGCCGTCGTAGCGGAGGAACTCCTCGACAGCGTTCGGAATCAGCGACGGGTCGTCATGCAGCAGCTGGAGCTGGTCGGGGTGGTGGAGCAGGGCCAGCAGGCCGTTGCCGATCAGGTGGGTGGTGGTCTCGTGGCCGGCCGCCAGGAACAGATTGGCGTTGGCGATCAGCTCCGTCTCACTGAGCCGATCGCCATCAATCTCGGCTTGAACCAGCAGGCTCAACAGATCGTCCCCGGGCGTCGCCCGGCGCTTGGCGAATTCAGCGCTGAAGAATGCGGTCAGCTCGTGGGTGCTCTGCAACGCCCGCTGGTACTGATCGGCGGTCACGGCGGACGGGTCGGTGCCGAAGACGGTGGAGAAGTCGTCCGACCAGCGCTTGAGCTGGTCCAGGTCGCCCGATTCCAGGCCGAGCAGGCGGGCGATCACCCGAGCCGGCAGTGGGAAGGCGACGTCGGCGATCACATCGAAGCGGCCCTGTTCCGGCAGCCGGTCCAGCAGCTCATTCACGAGCGTCTCGACGGCCGGCCGCAGGTTATCCACGGCCCGCGGGGTGAACACCCTGGCCACCAGGGTGCGGAGCCGATGGTGACGTGCCGGGTCGGTGATGTTCATCTGGGCCCCGATGACCTCGAAGAGGCGCTGCAGTTCGGGGCAGCTGGCGCGCTCGGCCATCCCGCCGGCGCGATCGGAGCGCAGCCGTGGGTCCTGGGTGGCAGCCACCACATCGTCGTAGCGGGTCAGCACCCAGGCCCCGAACGGTTCATGCCAGTGGACCGGGTCGGTCCGCCGCAACGCGGCGTAGGTCGGGTAGGGATCGACCAGCATCTCCGGGCTGAACAGGGCTGCGGTCATGGTCGGGACGATGACGCCATCACGGTAACGAGAAGCTCATGACCAATTAGCCCTCGGCCATTCAGAGGCCGAGGGCCGTCCTGCGTTCGTCCATCGCCGCCAGAAGAACGGCTTTGATCGCATCGGACTGGGCCATTACGACACTGCGCACCTTGATGTGCCGGAGGGTCTTGCCCGTCCCCTCAAGGAGTGAGTCTGTGGAGGCGATGCTGGCTCCGTGGTAGAAGCCAAGATTGGCGTAGGTCTTCTGCGGCATGATGTAGGCATAGGCTTCAGACATCTTCTTCTCACCGTAGCCATAGGCAGCCGAAGGTTCTCCGGGTCTGGGCACCTAAACAGCATCCGGGTGTAGTCCAGCGATCAAGGATCTGAGCGCCAAACAGATGTCGCAAACTTCTTTGGGTGCTCTCTTCACCACGTCTTCGAAGATGCCCATGCTGGTGATGGTGTGCATGTGATCAAAACCTCCTCAGTCAGGTATTTCAAACGTAGCAAGCTAGCTCTGATTATGCTGCGGATGAGATTCTCAGTCGTGATCAGAATGATTCTACCTGCTGTGTTGTCTAAGACCGCGAATGCATTCAACGACCTATCTGCAGAAGAGAGCTCAAATTCGCGTTCCGGCGTTTTGTTTTCAAGGCGCATGACTAGGATGGACAGTCCATTTAGCTCGGAAAGCTACTAGGAATTGGTCTGGTGTGCCATTGACGTGGACCCCGGAAACCGGTCCAGGGTGAATGAGAGTCTTCAGCCGGCCAGACTGGGCCGGGGACTCGACCATGAAACGCACCAGGCACACATCCGAACAGATCATCCGCAAGCTCAAGACCGC
>NZ_JAYGHZ010000282.1:0-13383 GCF_034931285.1 Synechococcus sp. BA-120 BA3 | reverse complement strand
GGCCCTGCACGCTCTGAAAGGCGCCACCGGGCTCCAGGGCGCCACCGAGCGGGTCCCCCAGCACCAGCAGGTCCAGCTGGTCGGACTTGGCGTTGAGGTTGCCCTGCACCGGGGATTCGACCCCGCCGATGGCCATCGCACCGCGCAGGTCGACCATCTGGCCGATCGGGGTGGCCCCGTCGATCCGCAGCTGGACGGGCACGGCGGGGCCGCCGCTGAAGGACTGGTAGCGGCCGCTCCAGCGGCGGGGCATCTGCTCGGCGATCAGCCGGGCCCGGGCGATCGGATCGAAGGTCTCCACTTCGCCGTTGGTGCCCCCGTCCTGGTCGAGGGCCTGGATCTCGGGGCGGGTGAAGGGCACGAACCCATCGGCCGGCAGGGGGCTGGCGGCAAGCAGCGGGCTTGCGGCAAGAACCGGGCTGGCGGCGAGCAGCAGGGGCACGGCGGCCAGAGGCACCGGCATGGCGTGGGTCTCGGGGGCAGAAGGCAGACTAATCGGGATGCGCCCGTCCGCCGCAGGCTCCCGACCGTGACCGCCATCGCCCCTGTGACCTCCCGCGACGATCTGGTGATCGCCGGCCGCCGCTTCCGCAGCCGCCTGATGACCGGCACCGGCAAGTACCCGAGCCTGGAGGCCATGCAGGCCAGCCTGGAGGCCAGCGGCTGCGAGATCGTCACCGTGGCGGTGCGGCGCGTCCAGAGCGGCGCCCCGGGCCATGGCGGCCTGATGGAGGCGATCGACTGGAGCCGGATCTGGATGCTGCCCAACACGGCCGGCTGCGCCACCGCCGAGGAGGCGGTGCGGGTGGCCCGGCTGGGCCGGGAGCTGGCACGGTTGGCGGGCCAGGAGGACAACAATTTCGTGAAGCTGGAGGTGATCCCCGACTCCCGTCATCTGCTCCCGGATCCCTTCGGCACCCTGGAGGCCGCCGAGCAGCTGGTCAAGGAAGGCTTCGCCGTGCTGCCCTACATCAACGCCGATCCCCTGCTGGCCAAACGGCTGGAGGAGGCCGGCTGCGCCACGGTGATGCCGCTGGGATCGCCGATCGGCTCGGGCCAGGGCATCCGCAACGCCGCCAACATCGCCCTGATCATCGAGAACGCCGGCGTGCCGGTGGTGGTGGATGCGGGTCTCGGGGTGCCCAGTGAGGCCGCCCAGGCCATGGAGATGGGCGCGGACGCCCTGCTGATCAACAGCGCCATCGCCCTGGCGGGCGATCCGCCGGCGATGGCACGGGCGATGGCCCTGGCCACCGAAGCCGGTCGCACGGCCCTGCTGGCGGGCCGGCTGCCGCAGCGGGCCGAAGCACGGGCCAGTTCACCGCTGGAAGGCCGTGTGACGAACCATTGACGATCGGGCCGATCGCCGGCCCGCTCCATAGGGTTTGCCGCAAACCGATCCCCAGCCATGCAGGTCACCGAAGAAGACGGCGGCAAGCTCAACGCCTTCGCCAAGGAGCCCCGCATGGTGCTCCAGGAGGAGGGGGAGACCAGCGGCGCCAACCGGATGCTGCTGATCGGCGGCCTGGTGCTGGTGGCCGTGATGGTGGCGGTGGCGGCCGGCATCAGCTGAACCGGTGGGGGCCTCTGAGGCCTGTAGTAGCTTGCCCGTCTGAGCAACTGCTCGTTCAGGAGTCTGGGGTGAAGGTTCTCGTTCTCGGCGGCGACGGCTTCTGTGGTTGGCCCTGTGCCGTGAACCTGGCGGAAGCCGGACACGACGTCGTCATCGTCGACAACCTGAGTCGACGCAAGATCGACATCGACCTGGGCGTCGAGTCCCTGACGCCCATCGCCACGATCCAGGACCGGCTGCGGGCCTGGGAACAGGTGGGCGGCCGGGCCATGTCCTTCGTGCACCTCGACATCGCCCGGGAGTACGACCGGCTGCTGGAGCTGCTGAGCAGCGAGCGTCCGGCGGCGATCGTCCACTTCGCCGAGCAACGGGCCGCCCCCTACTCGATGAAGAGCAGCGCCACCAAGCGCTACACCGTCGACAACAACGTCAACGGCACCCACAACCTGCTGGCGGCCATCGTCGACAGCGGCCTCGACGTCCACATCGTGCACCTGGGCACCATGGGCGTCTATGGCTACGGGTCCCACCGGGGCGCCACGATCCCGGAGGGCTACCTGACGGTGGAAGTGCCCCAGCCGGACGGCACCTGCTTCACCGAGAAGATCCTGCACCCCACGGATCCCGGCAGCGTCTATCACATGACCAAGACGCTGGATCAACTGCTGTTCTTCTACTACAACAAGAACGACGCGATCCGGGTCACCGACCTGCACCAGGGCATCGTCTGGGGCACCAACACCGAGCTCACCCAGCGGGATCCGCGGCTCACCAACCGCTTCGACTACGACGGCGATTACGGCACCGTGCTCAACCGCTTCCTGATGCAGGCGGCGATCGGCTACCCGCTCACGGTCCACGGCACCGGCGGCCAGACCCGGGCCTTCATCCACATCCGCGATTCGGTGCGCTGTGTCCAGCTGGCCCTGGAGCACCCCCCCGAACCCGGCGAGAAGGTGAAGATCTTCAACCAGATGACCGAGAGCCACCAGGTGGGTGAACTGGCCCGCAAGGTGGCGGCCCTCACCGACTCTCAGATCAACTATCTCCCCAACCCCCGCAAGGAGGCGATCGAGAACGATCTGATCGTCGACAACCGCTGCTTCATCGAGCTGGGCCTCAAGCCCACCACCCTCGATGATGGCCTTCTGGCCGAGGTGGTGGACGTGGCCCGCCGCTGGGCCGACCGTTGCGACCGCTCCAAGATTCCCTGCCTCTCCGCCTGGACCCAGCGCCAGGCCGAAGCGATCAAGGCCTTCGCCTGATCTCCCCCCGTGAAGATCGCCTTTTTCACCGAAACCTTCCTGCCGAAGGTTGATGGCATCGTCACGCGGCTCACCAAGACGGTGCAGCAGCTGGTGGCCGCCGGCGACGAGGTGCTGATCTTCTGCCCCGAAGGCGCTCCCGATGGCTACATGGGCGCCCGGGTGGTGGGGGTACCGGCCATGCCGCTGCCGCTCTATCCCGAGCTGAAGCTGGCCCTGCCGCGGCCGGCGGTCTCGGAAGCCCTCGACCGCTTCGGCCCCGATCTGGTTCACGTGGTGAATCCCGCTGTGCTGGGCCTGGGGGGCATCTGGCTGGCCCGCAGCCGCGGTCTGCCACTGGTGGCCAGCTACCACACCCATCTGCCCAAGTACCTGGAGCACTACGGCATGGGGATGCTGGAGCCCCTGCTGTGGGAACTGCTCAAGGCCGCCCACAACCAGGCCCAGCTCAACCTCTGCACCTCCACCGCCATGGTCGAGGAGCTGGCGGCCAGGGGCATCCAGCACACGGCCCTCTGGCAGCGCGGCGTCGACACCGACCTGTTCCGCCCCAAACTGGCCTCCGGCGCCATGCGCGAGCGGCTCCACGGCGGCCATGACGACACCGGCCACCTGCTGCTCTACATCGGCCGGCTCTCGGCGGAGAAGCAGATCGAGCGGATCCGGCCCGTGCTCGAAGCCATGCCCCAGGCCCGGCTCGCCCTGGTGGGGGACGGTCCCCACCGCCAGCAGCTCGAGCGCCATTTCGACGGCACCGCCACCACCTTCGTGGGCTACCTGGCCGGCCAGGAGCTGGCCTCGGCCTATGCCAGCGGTGACGCCTTCCTGTTCCCCTCCAGCACCGAAACCCTCGGCCTGGTGCTGCTGGAGGCGATGGCCGCCGGCTGTCCGGTGGTGGGGGCCAACCGGGGCGGTATCCCCGACATCGTCAGCGACGGCGTCAACGGCTGCCTCTACGACCCCGACCAGCCCGCCAGCCTGACCACGGCCGTGCAGCGGCTGCTGGGGGATCCGGCGGCCCGCCGTCAGCTGCGCCTGGCCGCCCGCGAGGAGGCCGAGCGCTGGGGCTGGGCCGGTGCCACCGCCCAGCTGCAGGCCTACTACCGCCAGGTGCTCCAGCAGGGCCGCCTGCCCCAGGCCGCCTGAGGGCCCTCAGCCCGGACGGACCGCCACCGGCGGCTTGACGCCCCGGAACCAGACGGTCATCAGGGCCTTCACCATCGGCGCGGCCACGGTGCCGCCGTAACCGCCGGAGTTCTCCCCGAAGGCGACGATCACCAGGGTGGGGGTGCCGGTGGCCGGGGCGTAGCCGCCGAACCAGGCGTGGTCGGGGCGGGGAGGATCCTCGGCGGTGCCGGTCTTGCCGGCCACGGGCGGCAGGTTGGGGTCGTTGAGGATCGTGGCGGTGCCGCTGGTGACCGCCTGGCGCAGGCCGGCATGCAGCACCCGCAGGGTGGCGGGCTTCAGGCCGATCCATTTCCGCGGGTAGTCGCGCTCCACCAGGTGGGGCGTCACCAGCCAGCCGCCGTTGGCCACGGCGGCGTAAAGCCGGGCCATCTGGATCGGCGTCACGGTCACCGCCCCCTGGCCGATCGAGGAGGTGATCGTGTCGACCGGGGTCCAGGGTTCACCCAGCGCCTCCTTCTTCCAGGCCGGGTCCCCCAGCAGCCCCGGGGATTCCTCGGCGGACAACTCGCTGCCGGTACGGCTGCCGAAACCCAGGCGCCGGGCGGCCTTGAACATCTCATCGGGGCCGACCATCAGCCCCACCTTGTAGAAGAAGCTGTTGCTGCTCACCCCGAGGGCGAAGGGGAAGCCGATGCTGCCGAAGGAGCCGTGGTCGGCGTAGCACTGGCCGTAGTAGCAGAAGGAGCCCACCGTCGGCACGGTGGAGTTCTCGTTGAGCTTGCCGGACTCGATGCCGGCGATCGTGGTGATCACCTTGAAGGTGCTGGCCGGCGGGAAGCCCTGGAAGGCCCGGTTCAGCATCGGCGCCTCGGGCCGGTTGAGGCTGTTCCACTGGGCGGTGGTGGGGCCGTCGGAGAAGATGTTGGGATCGAAGTTGGGCCGGCTGGCCATCGCCCGCACGGCGCCGGTGCGGGGATCCATCGCCACGATCGCCCCCTTGCGCACCCCGTCGAGGGCCTTCTCCGCCGCCCGCTGCAGGTCCAGGTCAAGGGTGAGGCGCAGATCCTTGCCGGCCTTGGCGGGCTTGTCCCCCAGCACCCGCTGCACCTGGCCCTCGGCATTCACCTCTAGCTGCTGGCCGCCCCACTCGCCGCGCAAGTGGGTTTCATAGACCTTCTCCAGCCCGCTGCGGCCGATGCGATCGCTGATGCGGTAGCCGTGGTCCTTGAGGGCGGCGTACTCCTCCTCGGTGATGCTGCTCGTGTAGCCCATCACGTGGGCCCCCAGGCTGCCGTCGGGATAGGCGCGCAGCACGTCCTCGGACACCTCCGCTCCCTGCAGGGATCCGGCCTGCTCCCGGAAGCGCAGCACCTGCACCGGGGTCAGCGAAAGGGCCAGGGGAATCCGGAAACCCTGGGCATTGGCGCCGCTGCGGCGCTTGGCCTCGAGCCGGTCGGCGGGGATCCCCAGCAGGCCGGCGAGCCGGTCGCGCAGGCCGGGCCAGCGGCGTTCGTCGACCTGGAGGGGCTGGAGATAGAGGTTGTAGGTGAGCCGGTTGGTGGCCAGCACCCGGCCCTTGCGATCCAGCAGGCGCCCCCGCACCGGATTGCGCGGCAGCAGGCGGATCCGGTTCTCGTCGGCCATGGCCCGGTTCTCGGCCCCATGCACCAGCTGGAGCCAGGCGAGGCGCCCGAGGATCGCCGCCAGCACCAGCAGCATGAACGTGAGCAGCAGGGCGGCCTGGTGGCCGGTCCCTGTGTGGCGGGTGGAAGAGGACCCGAGCCCGCCGCCGGCAGCGCGCACCATCAGCCCAGTCGGCTCTGGAGCAGGGCCAGACGCGTCTCGATGCGCTCCAAGGCCGCCAGCAGCTCGGCCGGATCCGCCGGGCTGGGGGGCGGGGTGGCGTCCCAGGGGGGTGGGGTGGCCCCGGAGGCCGGGCCAGCGGAGCCCTCTTCAGCGCCGACGTCGCGCACCTCCACCTTCATCACGGGGTTGCCCAGGCCTGGCTGGAAGCGATCAAGGTTCTCCCTCACCTGGCTGGCCGCGGGTTCCCCCTCCTGGCGCAGCTGGCCGAGGGGATCGGCACTGGTGCCGTCGAAGGCGGCCAGCACCTCGGCCGGCCCCCCTTTGCGGACCCGCTCCACCACCGCCAGTCCCACCGGCAGCACGTCCTGCATCAGGGCCAGGCGCAGGGAATCGAGGGGATCGGCAGCCATGACGTCGGAACCCGGACCGGGCTTTCCAGTCTGACGTGCGGAACGGCCCGGGTCAGGGTGCGGGTCGCTGCACCCCGGGATCCACGATCACCTGGCCGCAGAAGCGGGTGCTGCCCAGCCACCAGCCGCCACCAACGGCCAGCACCAGCAGGACGCTGAAGGGGAGCAGGGCCTGGCGGGTGCCTTCGAGGGAGAGCCACTCCAGCCAGCCCCGCAGCCAGCGGTCACGGTCGAAGCGGCGCCGCTCCCTGAGGCTCTCCTTGCCGCGGCGGTCGAGGGCGCGGGCCACCCAGCGCTCGAAGGCCTTCTTCTTGGTGACGGCCATCTTGCGCTCCACCTCCAGCAGGTGGCCGGCGCTGAGGTCAGGGTTGAAGGTGCTGATCAGCTCCAGGCTCTTGAGGAACATCTCCACCGCCCCTTCCTTGATCGCCAGGTCGGCCGGATCGAGGGCCTCCCAGTCGACCTCGGGGTAGAAGCGCAGACGGTTGCTGCGGATCTGCTCCTCCGGCAGCTGGCCGGGTTCCCGCAGCCAGCGGTCGGTGTTGGCATCGAAACGACGCCAGTACAGGAAGGGGTTGAGAAAGACGGTCTTGCCGGCCAGCAGGATGCTGTCCTGCTGCAGGCGGCGGTGCAGCTGGGGGTCGTGCTCAGCCCCGGCAGGGCTGCCAGCGACGGCGGGGGAGACGGGAGGCACGGAGCGAACGGCCGGGTGCCGAGATTATCGAAGCCGGCCCGCCGGGGCCAGCCCGGCGGTCCCGCCTACTCCCACTCGATCGTGCCGGGGGGCTTGCTGGTGATGTCGAGCACCACCCGGTTGACGCCGCGCACCTCGTTGACGATGCGGTTGGAGATCAGCTCCAGCAGGTCGTAGGGCAGCCGCGACCAGTCGGCGGTCATGCCGTCCTCTGACGACACGCAGCGCAGCACGATCGGGTAGGCGTAGGTGCGCTTGTCGCCCATCACACCGACGCTGCGCACGGGCAGCAGCACGGCGAAGGCCTGCCAGATCTCGTCATAGAGGCCGGCATCGCGCACCTCCTCCCGCACGATCAGGTCCGCGTCCCGCAGGATGTCGAGCTTGTCGTCGGTGACCTCGCCCAGGATGCGGATCGCCAGGCCGGGGCCGGGGAAGGGGTGGCGCCCCACGATCTCCTGGGGCAGGCCCAGGCTGCGGCCCACCTTGCGCACCTCGTCCTTGAACAGGCGCCGCAGCGGCTCCACCAGCTTGAACTGAAGATCCTTCGGCAGGCCGCCCACGTTGTGGTGGCTCTTGATCTTCACGGCCACCCGCTCGCCGGTCTTGGGGTCCACGTTGGTGCCGGCGCTCTCGATCACATCCGGATAGAGCGTGCCCTGGGCGAGGTAATCGAAGGGGCCGAGCCGGCGGCTCTCCTCCTCGAACACCCGGATGAACTCGGTGCCGATGATCTTGCGCTTCTCCTCTGGATCGGTGATGCCGGCGAGCTTGGAGATGAAGCGTTCACGGGCATTGATGTATTTCACGTTGATGTGGAACTGGCGATCGAAGAAATCCATCAGGAACTCCGGCTCGCCTTTACGCATGAAGCCCTGGTCGATGAACATGCAGGTGAGGCGATCGCCGATCGCCTGGTGCAGCAGGAAGGCCAGGGTGGAGGAATCGACCCCGCCGGAAAGGGCCAGCAGCACCCGCTTCTCGCCCACCTGGGCGCGCACCTCGCCGATGGCCTCATCGATGAACGCGGCCGTGGTCCAGTCGGGGATGCAGCCGCAGATGTGATAGACGAAGTTGCGGATCATCACCATGCCGCAGGTGGAATGCACCACCTCGGGATGGAACTGCACCCCGTACAGGCGGCGGGCATGGTCGGCCACGGCCGCCTCGGGGGTGTTGTCGGTGTGGGCCAGCCGCACGAAGCCCTCCGGCAGCGACTCCACCGAATCGCCGTGGCTCATCCACATCGTCGAGCCCTCCTCGACGTTGGTGAGCAGATCGACCGGGTCGTCGACGTGCAGGGGCGCCTTGCCGTACTCGGCCCGGCCGGCGGCCACCACCGATCCGCCCAGCTGCTGCACCATCAGCTGCATGCCGTAGCAGACCCCCAGCACCGGGATGCCCAGGTCCCAGAGGCCGGGGTCGCAGGAGGGGGCCCCCTCCTCGTAGACGGAGCTGGGGCCGCCGCTGAGGATGATCCCCTTCGGATTGAGGGCCTTCAGTTCCGCGGCGCTGGTGGTGTAGCCCATCACCAGGGAGAAGACCTCCGTCTCCCGCACCCGGCGGGCGATCAGCTCGGAGTACTGGGAGCCGAAATCCAGGATGACGATGGCCGGGGGACGGCGGGAACCGCTGGCGTGGTCCCGTTCCGAACCCGGTGGTGCGGTCTGCGTCGTTTGGGACATCGGCTCGTTGGCGGCCAGGACCAGGGCCAGGTCGCCCGTGCCGCAGCAGAGGTCGAGCAGGCGCTGGCCGGTGCAAGGGCGCAACCAGAGCAGGGCCTGACGCTTCCAGAGACGGTGCAGCCCCAGGCTGAGCAGGTCGTTCAGCTGGTCATAGCGCGGGGCGATGGTGTCGAACAGATCGCTGATCTGCCGGGGATCAACGGGGGCCAAATCGGGGCGGAACGGGGGGCTGGATCGGGCCTCAGCCCTCGCCCTGCAGGGTCAGGGAGTCGTCCCAGGGCAGCACGATCGCATCCAGGCTGACGCCGGAAGGCTCATTGTCGGGTACCACCAGACCGCGGGCCTCGAGCCGCACCGGGCTGGTGAAGGTGAGCACCATCACGGTGGCCAGGCCCACCGCCGCCGAACAGACCATGCAGCCGGCGAGCATCAGGGAGAACTCGCGGCGGTCGGTGGCGGCCTGCATCAGCTGGAGCGCCCAGGCCACCAGCGCGATCACCACCACCACGACCACCAGGGCGATCACGGTGAACAGGGGCGTCGGCAGCAGCAGGAAGGCGTTCACCGATGCACCAAGGACCACGGACGTTTCTCAATGTTACGGGAAGTGAACGAGGCGGTGCGATCGTCGCTGCCCCGGGCGGTTCAGCCCGCCGCCAGGGCCGTCAGCAGGGGCCGCAGCGGCAGACCCCGCTGCAGCAGGTCGGTCTTGATCTCCTCCACGGTGAGCACCCCGTCATGGAGCAGGGAGGCCAGCAGGGCGGCGGAAGCTCCGGCGACCTCGAGGGCGGCGGCGATGTGGTCGATGCAACCGGCACCTCCAGAGGCGATCACCGGCACCTCCACGGCCTCGACCACCGCCCGGGTCAGGGCGAGATCGTATCCCGCCTGGGTGCCGTCGCCGTCCATGGAGGTGAGCAGGATCTCCCCGGCCCCGAGCGCCACCACCCGCCGGGCCCAGGCCACCGCATCGAGGCCGGTGTTCTCCCGCCCCCCCTTGACGAACACGTCCCAGGCCGGGGGCTCCCCGCCGGCGGTCGGCCGGCGGCGGGCGTCGATGGCCACCACGATGCACTGGCAGCCGAAGCGATCGGCGCCGGCCGTCACCAGCTCGGGGGTGCGGACCGCCGAGGAGTTGAGGCTCACCTTGTCGGCGCCGGCCCGCAGCAGCTCGGTGATGCCCTCGACGCTGACGATGCCGCCGCCCACCGTGAAGGGGATCGTCACCGCCTCGGCGGTGCGGCGCACCATGTCGATGAGGGTGGCGCGGCCCTGGTGGCTGGCGGCGATGTCGAGGAAGACCAGTTCGTCGGCCCCGGAGGCGCTGTAGCGGCAGGCCAGTTCCACCGGGTCACCGGCGTCGCGCAGCCCGACGAAATTGACCCCCTTCACCACCCGGCCGTCGGCCACGTCGAGACAGGGGATGATCCGCTTGGCTACCACGGGTTCGCTGTTAGGGTTGCGCGACTTTCTAATCGCGCCGGACATGGCCCAGGCTGGCATCACCATCGGTTCGAAGGTGCGGGTCACCCGCGTGCGCGATCGGATCCCGGCCGGTCTGGTGGCCGCCCTCAAGGCCGATGCCACCGGCACGGTGAAGGATTTCCGTGTCACCGACGGCACCGGCATCGGTGTGGTGGTGGAGCTCAGCGGCGGCACCACCACCTGGTTCTTCGACGACGAGATCACCCCTGCCTGAGACGGCCCAACCCATGAGCCAGAGCCCCGAACCCAGCGCCGGCTCCCCAGGCGTCTCCGGTGGCGCCCGGCAGCTGCTCGGGATGAAGGGCGCCGCCGGCACCTCCAACATCTGGAAGATCCGGCTGCAGCTGATGAAGCCCGTCACCTGGATCCCCCTGATCTGGGGGGTGATCTGCGGGGCGGCGGCCTCCGGCAACTTCCACTGGACCCTGCCGGAAGTGGGGGCGTCGGTGGCCTGCATGCTGATGAGCGGGCCGCTGCTGGCCGGCTACACCCAGACGATCAACGACTACTACGACCGCGAGATCGACGCGATCAACGAGCCTTACCGGCCGATTCCTTCAGGGGCCATTCCCCTCGGTCAGGTGCGACTCCAGATCGTGGTGCTGCTGCTGGCGGGGCTGGCGGTGGCCTGGGGACTGGATGTCTGGGCGGGCCACAGCAAGCCGGTGCTGCTGCTGCTGGCCCTGGGGGGCTCGTTCGTCAGCTACATCTATTCGGCGCCACCGCTGAAGCTCAAGCAGAACGGCTGGCTGGGCAACTACGCACTGGGCGCCAGCTACATCGCCCTGCCCTGGTGGGCCGGCCAGGCCCTGTTCGGCCAGCTCACCTGGGGCACGGCCCTGCTCACCCTGGCCTACAGCCTGGCGGGGCTGGGCATCGCCGTCGTCAACGACTTCAAGAGCGTCGAGGGGGACCGGGCCCTGGGTCTGCAATCGTTGCCCGTGGTGTTCGGCATCCAGCGGGCCAGCTGGATCAGCGCCGGGATGATCGACATCTTCCAGCTGGCGATGGTGGCGGTGCTGATCGCCATCGGCCAGCACTTCGCCGCCGTGCTGCTGGTGCTGCTGATCATTCCCCAGATCACCTTCCAGGACATCTGGCTGCTGCGCGATCCCGTCGCCTTCGATGTGAAGTACCAGGCCAGCGCCCAGCCCTTCCTCGTGCTGGGGATGCTTGTCACCGCCCTGGCGATCGGCCACAGTGATCTGACCCGTATCGCTGCGCTGACGGCACCGCTGCCATGACCAGGGTGGGCCTGTCCACGGCCACCACCGGACCGCGGCAACCCGGTGAGCCACCGCCCAGCCGTCCGTCGCGCCCCTCCGGCTGGCGCCTGCTCGTCCCTGCCCTGGCGGCGGCCGCCGCCGGCGGACTGGTGGCCCTGGGGCAGACCACGCTGGTGCGCAACCTCGACGGCATGCTGCCCGATGTGGGCCGCATCACCAGCTTCAACCGGCCGGGGACGATCACGATCCTCTCCTCCGACGGCCAGGTGGTGCTCAAGAAGGGGCCGGCCACCCGGGAGAAACTGCCCGCCGGCAAGATGCCGCTGCTGATCCAGCGCGCCTTCGTGGCCGCCGAGGACCGGCGCTTCTACCAGCACGACGGCATCGATCTGTTCGGCATCAGCCGCGCCCTGCTGCGCAACCTCCAGCAGGGGGCCGTGGAGGAGGGCGCCAGCACGATCACCCAGCAGCTGGCCCGCACCGTGTTCCTGAGCCAGGACCGCACGATCATTCGGAAGCTCAAGGAAGCCGCCCTGGCCGGAAAGATCGAGCGCCAGTTGAGCAAGGCGCAGATCCTCGAGCAGTACCTCAATTACGTATACCTCGGCTCCAGCGCCTACGGCGTTTCCGATGCCGCCTGGATCTACTTCTCCAAACGCCCCGACCAGCTCACCCTGCCGGAGGCCGCCCTGATCGCCGGCCTGCCGCCGGCCCCTTCGGTGTATTCGCCGCTGGTGAATCCGGAGGTGGCGCTGCGCCGGCGCTCGATCGTGCTGCAGCGCATGCGGGAGGCGGGATTCATCGACGATGCGCAGCTGCAGCGGGCCGAGGCCGCCCCCCTGGCGCTGAAGCCGGCGGAGCCGAAGTTCTTCTACAACCCGGCGCCCTGGTACACCAGCTGGCTGGAGCAGGAACTGCCCAAGGTGCTCAGCAAGGAGCAGCTGGAGGTGGGCGGGCTGACGATCCGCAGCGGCCTGAACGCGGCCTGGCAGGCGGAGGCGCAGAAAACGATCGACTCCTACGCCACCGGCAGCATGGAGGGGGCCCTGGTGGCCATGGAGCCCGGCACGGGGTTGGTGCGGGCGATGGTGGGCGGCAAGGACTGGGAGAAGACCCAGTTCAACCGGGCCTCCCAGGCCCTGCGTTCCCCGGGCTCCACCTTCAAGCTGATCGTGTATCTCACGGCCCTGAAGCAGGGCATGAAGCCGGAGGACACGGTGGTGGACTCGGCCCGCTGCTTCGGCAAGTACTGCCCGAGGAATTTCGGCAACCGCTATATGGGCCGGGTGAGCCTGTCCACGGCCCTGCAGAACTCCCTCAACATCGTGGCGGTGGGGCTGCTCCAGAAGCTCGGCTACGACCCGGTGATCGCCACCGCCAAGAGCCTCGGCCTGCACCGGGAACTGGGCCGCTACCTGTCGATGGCGATCGGCTCCAACGACCAGACGGTGCTGGACATGACGGCGGCCTACGCGGCGCTGGTGAACCGCGGCGTGTACATCCAGCCGCTGCCCTTCGAGGAGATCTACGGGCCGGAGGGGCAGCTGCTCTGGTCGCGACGGGCCAACGGCCCCCGCGGCACCCGGGCGGTGAGCAGCGACATCGCCGATGCGATGGTCTGGATGCTGCAGCAGGTGGTACGGGGCGGCACCGGCGGCGGCGCCGCCCTGGCCGACCGGCCGGTGGCGGGCAAGACGGGCACCTCCGAAGGGGCGCGCGACCTCTGGTTCATCGGCTCGATCCCCCAGCTGACCACCGGCGTCTGGCTGGGGTACGACAACAACCGCGGGACGGGCACCACCAGCGTGCTGGCCACCTACGCCTGGCGGACCTTCATGGAACCGGTCACCAAGGGGATGCCGGTGCAGAAGTTCCCGCCCAAGCCGAAGCTCACCGGCAGCTTCAAGCCGGTGCCAGGCAAGAAGACCACCGAGCGCGACGCCCGGCCCCAGGACAGCGGCAGCCGCGAGACCCCGCGCTGGCAGCCGCCGGTGCAGGAGCCCGCCCGCACCGATCCCCCCGAGCGGGAGGCGCCCACCGAGCAGCCGCCGTCCCAGAGCGAGCCGACCCAGTCGGCGCCACCTAACAATCCCGTCGCCGCCCCCCGCTCC
>NZ_JAYGHZ010000281.1:0-13438 GCF_034931285.1 Synechococcus sp. BA-120 BA3 | reverse complement strand
CCCGGGCGACCTGGCCCCGATCCTGCGCCAGGCGCCGCCCCCCGACTGGCTGGTGCGCCTGTGCGGCCGCCGCCGGCTGCTGCCGATCTGGACGGCGGTGGCGGCGATGATCGCCGGCGCGACACGCTTTGGTTCGGCCCGGGCCGGCGGCTCCTTCGCCTCCGGCGATCGCACGGTGCTGCAGCTACCGCCAGCGCAGGAGGCCCTGATCCTGGCGGTCGCCGCCGCCAACCCGCGCACGGTGGTGGTGCTGATGGGCGGTGGGGCGATCCTGTGCGAGGCCTGGCGGCAGCGGGTGCCGGGCCTGCTGATGCTCTGGTACCCCGGCGAGCAGGGGGGAGCGGCCCTCGCCGACGTGCTGCTGGGACGGATCTCCCCGTCGGGACGGATGCCCTTTTCGGTGCCCACCGAGGCCAGCCACCTGCCGCCGTTCGATCCCCGGGCCCGGCAGATCACCTACGACCTCTGGCATGGCTACCGGCGGCTGGCCCGCAGCGGGCGGCCGGCGGCCTTTCCCTTCGGTTTCGGGCTCTCCTACAGCCACTTCTGCCACACCGACCCGGCGGTGGCCTGGCTCCCCACCCCGGCGGGGGCCAAGGCGGCGGTGGAGCTGGCCGTCACGGTGACCAACACCGGCACGGTGGAGGCCGCCGAGGTGGTGCAGGTCTACCTCGAGCCACCCGGGGAGGCGGCGGAGCGGCCGCAGCGCACGTTGGTGGGCTTCGGTCGGGTGAACCTGGGGCCGGGCCGGAGCCAGCGGCTGCTGATCCGGATTCCGCTGCGCCGGCTCGCCTGGTTCGACGAGACCCGCGACGGCTTCGCACTGGAGAGCGGCCGTCACCGGCTGCTGGTGGCCCGCCATGCCGAGGACGCCGGCATCGGCGTCGACCTCGACCTGGAGAACGGGGTGGTGGGGCCATAAAGGAGCCCTCAGCCCTCGCCGGGCCGGCGGATCAGGCCCTGCATGGCGCGCTCCACCCGCCGGTGGTTGTAGCGCTGGAGCCAGAGACAGGGCAGGTTGAACAGGGTCGCGAAGACGAGGTTGATCAGCACCCCGGCCGGCGGCAGCCACAGGGCCGTGACGATCCAGAAGGGCCAGAGGGCCAGATGCACCAGCTCGGCCCGGCGGATCTCCGCCAGCAGGCGCTGCAGGCTGGCGCGGTCCCGTCCCACCAGGCTGTTCTTGGCCACCCCCCCGGGGAAGGCGGTGCCGGCATCGGGCAGTAGGGATTTCCAGCGGCGGATGGCGAGCCGCGACTCGAAGCCGCTGCGGCTCTCCGGCCAGGGGCGCCGTCCCGTGAGCCAGGTGTCGTGATCCAGGGCCTGCGGGGGCAGCCGGTGGGCCAGCCAGCCGACCAGCACCGACCACAGCAGCCAACCCAGGATGCAGGCCAGGAGCGCTAGCGCGTCGGAAACCGCCGGCCCTTCCATTCGATCGTGCCCAGCTCGAGATTCAGGATCGCCAGAACGAACACCCCCAGGAAGAAGAGCACGGGAATCGGAAAGATCAGGCAGATCCAGCCGAAATCGCCGATCCGGCGGGTAACCACCAGCAGCTGCACGGCAAAGGCGACGTAGAGCAGCAGGTTGGGCAGCACGGCGGTGTCCCCCACCATTGGCCAGCCCAGCAGGGAGGCGGGCAGGCACCAGGCCGCCCAGAACAGACCGGAGATCCACAGGATCACGCCGAGCATCCAGAGCCAGCGCACCTCGCCGGCGGCGGTGGCGAAGTTCTTGGCGAAGCCCACCACCATGTCCTTGAGGCCGCCGGGATACATGCGGTAGTCGAGCAGCCCCTGGCCGATGTAGGCGCTCACCGGCAGCCCCGCCTGCTCGTAGAGGTGGCCCAGGAACCAGTCCTCCACCACCTTGCCGGCGACCGCCGCATGGCCGCCGATGCGGTCGTAATCGCTGCGGCTGGTGGCCATGGCCGGCCCGAAGGCCACCCCGCAGCCCCGGCCCATCGGCACCGCCATCAGCCCCACGAGGTTGAACAGCACCGAGAGGAGCTCGTAGGGCTTCTCGGTGCGATGGAAGGGCTGCACCGAAACGAGGCCGCCCAGCTCCTGCTGGGTCGCCACGAGGCGCTGCAGGAACTCGGGATGGGGTTCGGTGTCGGCATCGAGGAAGACGAGGAGCTCTCCCCGGCTGGCGCGGACGCCATGGTGGAGAGCCCAGGTCTTGCCGCACCAGCCCTCGGCCAGGGGTGGCGGACGCAGCACCGTGACCCCGGCGGCGGCGGCAGCGATCGCGCCGGTGCGGTCGTCGGAGTGGTCGTCGATGACGATCGCCTCCTGCGGGGTGAGGCTCTGAAGCCCTAGGGCGGCCAGCAGGTTCGGCAGGGTGTGTTCCTCGTTGCGGGCCGGGATGAGCACCGACACCGTCGGCTGGCCCTGGACCCGGGAGGCGGGAAGCCTCGGCATGCGCAGGCACAGGGCCCAGCCGAGCAGCCAGCGCACCAGCAGCGAGAGGGCCAACAGATCCACGGTCGGCACGCCTGCTTGTCTCTCCAAGCTAGGGACGGAGCAGTTCGTCCACCAGGGCCCGCAGGGCGGCCGGGTGGGTCATCAGCTGGTGGTGGTAGCGCACCGGCAGGCGGCGGCCCGGGCCGATCGGCAGCACGGCGCGCCAGGCCGGCATCACCATCAGGTCCGGATGGCAGTAGTAGCTGCAGCAGTCCACGGGCTCCAGGGTGGCCAGATGGCTGTTGAGCCTCACCAGCAGGGGGCTGCCCGCCTTCAGGTCGGCGATGCCGGCCATCGGCCAGCTGGGCCAGGGACCGGCGGTGAGGGTGCCCTGCTGCGGACTGCCCACACTGATCAGCCGCCGCGTGCGCCGGTGGCCGCCCCGCAGCTGGATCCAGGTCCGGGCGATCACCCCGCCCATCGAAAAGCCCAGCAGATCGATGGGCTGCTCCGCCCCGAAGGCCGCCTCGATGTGGAGGCCGAGCAGGGCGGCCTGCTCCTCGATCGGCGTGAGCCCGAAGCGGTGGGGCAGTTGGGGGATCAGCAGGGGCCCGCGGCGCCCCGCCAGCTGGTGCTGCAGGGGGTCGAAGAGGCCTGGGGTGTCCCACATCCCATGGACCAGCACCAGCGGTGGGGAGTCGCCCGCGGGGCCTGGGGCCGTCGCCACCTACCAGACCAGTTCCGGCAGCTCCCGGAACACCTTCCGCACGCCCACGCTCCACTCGGCGCTGAGGTCCCTGAAGTAGCCGTCCCCCTCGCTGAAGCGGCGGCGGTGCAGGATCTCGAAGCGGTCCTTCTCGTAGACGAGCAGGTCGATGGGCATGCCCACCGACAGGTTGCTGCGCATGGTGGAGTCGAAGGACACCAGCACGCACTTGGAGGCCTCCGCCAGCGTCGTGTCGGTATGGATGACGCGGTCGATGATCGGTTTGCCGTACTTCGCTTCGCCCGTCTGCAGGAAGGGGGTGTCCTCGCCGGCCTCGATGAAGTTGCCCTCCGCGTACATGCGGAACAACCGCGGCGCCTCACCCCGGATCTGACCGCCCACCAGGAAGGAGGCGTTGAAGCTGGAGCCGGAGGCCTTCAGGTAGGGGCCGTCGCGCTGCTCGATCGCCCGCACCGCATCCGACACCAGGACCATGACATCGAACATGGTCCGGGCCGTCCAGACCGAGGGCTCGCCGTCGCCGGCCTCGGCCTGCTGGCGCAGCAGACCGATCACCGCCTGGGTCCCGGCCAGGCTGCCGGAGCTGAGCAGGACGAGCACCCGGTCGCCCTTGCGCTCGAACACGGTCATCTTGCAGAAGCTGGCGAAATCATCCAGCCCCGCATTGGTGCGGGAATCGGAGGCGAACACCATGCCGCTCTCCAGCAGCACCGCCACGCAGTAGGTCATGCCGTCCACACCTGGAACGACACCAGTTCCGAGGGGCCGAAGCTGGTGGTCAGGGCCACGTCGGCCGCATCCCGCCCCCGGGCCATCAGGATCCGGCCGATGCGGGGGGTGTTGTTGCGCGGGTCGAACACGTGCCAGCCGTCGCCGAGGTAGGCCTCGAACCAGGCGTGGAAGTCCATGGCCGTATGGGGCGGCGGCACCTCGATATCGCTCAGATAACCGGTGCAGTATCGCGCCGGGATGTTCATGCAACGGCACAGGGCAATCGCCAGGTGGGCGAAGTCACGGCACACCCCCTCCCGGCTCTCGAAGGTCTGGAGCGCCGACTTCGTCGGGCTGGAGCGGTTGTAGTCGAAGCGCACGTGCTGGTGGACGAAGTCGCAGATCGCCTGCACCCGCCCCCAGCCGCCGGGGCTGCCCTCGAACCGTGACCAGGCGAGGGCTGACAGCAGATCGGACTCGCAGAAGCGGCTGGCCAGCAGAAACAGCAGGGTGTCCTCTGGCAGCGCCTCCACCGGCTGCTGCGGCAGCCAGGGCAGCACAGGGTCGGGCCGACCGGCATCGGCCACCACCCCATGGCCATGCAGACGCAGCGAACCGGCTGGCGCCACCAGCCGCTGGCAGTGGTTGCCGAAGGAGTCAACATAGGGATGCAGCGGCACCGGGGGCTCCACCTGCAGCAGATCCGGCTCCAGCAGATCGCCGGCCCGACTGGCGTGCACCCCGAGGGTGACGATCAGGGGCGTCGGGGCGCCGAAGCGCAGCACCACATCGAATCCCAGCTGGATCTCGATCGGCTGGCTCGGTGGCGCCGCTGCGCCCAAGGGTGTGTGCATGGGTCACCCTATGGAGGCCTGACCGCCCGAGAGCGGCGGGAATCCCTCCGCCAGGGCGGCCTCCAGCACCCCGGCCAGTCGCTCCGCCCAGGCCTGGCGGCCGGTCTCGCTGGCGAGAAGGTCCTGGCGCACCTCCAGCTCCACATGGGGAATCCGGCGCCCCTCTCCGTGCACCACCAGGGTGTGGTCGCTGGCGTCGCTGACGGCATAGGGCTGGTTGTCTCCCACCCGCAGGCCCCGTTCACGCTGGAGTCCGCGGAGTACCCGGCTGGCCAGACGGGCATCACGGCCATGGAGCACCCCGACGTGCCAGGGACGCACCTGGTCGCCCAGCACCGGCGTGAAGCTGTGGAGGGTGACCAGGACGCTGGGCCCGGCCTGGCCCTGCCGCGCCTCCAGCTCGGCGGCGATGCGGCGGTGGTAAGGGTGGAAGAGTTCCTTGAGCCGCCGCTGACGCCCGGCCGTGCCGATGGCAAGGTTGGCGGCGATGGTGCTCTGCTCGCAGTGGCTGACGATCGAATCCGGCGCCCGGGGCGGCCGGTTGGCATCGATCACCAGCCGGGAATAGTTGTGCAGGATCAGAAAGGCGTCGAGCCGCGCCGCCAGCAGCAGGCCCAGCCCGTCCACGCCTAGATCCCAGGCGGCGTGGCTGGCGAGCTGCCGATCGCTCAGGCCCAGATCCCCCAGGCAGCGGGGAATGGCGCGGCCGGCGTGGTCGGCCGTGAGCAGCACCGCCGAGCGCCCGGCAGGGTTGACGATCCGGAAGGCAGGAGGATCTGCGGGCCCCAGCAGGGGTTCGTGCTGCAACGTGACGGCCTCGGGCCAGGGATCTTTGCCACCGCCAGCCTGGCGGGCGCAGCACGGGAGCGGGGAGCCCCCGACCACCGGAAATCGATCAGGGCGCTGTAGGGACCGATGCTGCCGGTGGCATGGCAGGGAGTCCATCCCAGTTGCTGGGGCCAGCGTCCCTTCGGCCGCCCTGGCTCCAGCGGTGAACGGCCTGCCTGCGCTGGCCGCAGTGCCCTGCGTCACCCCTCGCCGTCCTGTCGCGGCCGGATCGGATCGCCATACAGGCGGACGAGGTCAGGACACTCCTGTCCCCTCAAGAAGCATCGGCATGCCTGAGTTGACGTGCGGGGGACGTCGGGCCTGTCCATTGGCCACGTCATCATGGAATTCGCTGGAGATGACGCGCTCGAAAGGATCGTCGTTGCAGCGGTAGACGATCGCGTCCCGGACGCACTCGTGGCCGCCATCTTCATCCATGGTCGTGATGACGTGAACGCCCCAATGGGTGGACAGCTGGTAGCTGTAGTGGTCGCCGATCCTGGCACTGTCAACAAAGGCGTACCAATAGCCTCGCGGCTCTGATGTCATGGGATGGGCGCTGGCGTCCCAGTCGTTGAAGGCACCAACGACGGAGACCTGACTGGCGTGGGGTGCCCAGACACGGAATGCCACGCCATCCAAACATGGACGGGCCCACATACGCTGTTGCACCAACGGATAGGCCATGCTCCCGGCTCCGCTGAACTCACTCTTTCACAGGACAACCGCCACGGAGGTGCACCGTCACGCTGCTGTTCTGCAGCACCGGAGTCTGCCCAGGAGACAGCCGGATGGGCAGGCTGAATGGCATCAGGAATCCTCTGATGTGCGGAAGCAGCGAAGATGCAGATGTGTGCTGCAGACTGGACCAGAGGCTCCATCCATCGCGACCGGCAGACCTTCCCTGCCAGCGCTCATCTCCGGGATCGCCTCGGCCAGTCATGGGGCCACTTTGGGCACCATTCGAGACGCGGATCCCGCAGAATCACTAGGTTGGACAGGCAGCTCCCAGGGGTGCAAGGAGGACAGTCGTCGACACCTTGCTCGGGACTGTCCCTGACGATCTGCACAGCATCGGAACCCATCACCAACGGAACCATGACCAACAGGAACGACGCCGCCGCCAAGGAGGCCGAAGGCAGGCTTGAATCAGCCCTCGGTGATCTGACCGGTGACACCGGCCACCAGATCAAGGGCAAGGCCAAACAGGTCCAGGCCTCGGCCATGAATGTGGCTGAGGATCTCAAGGAGGGTGCCAAGGCGGTGGCCAGGAACGTCAGCGATGCCGCCGCCAAACTGGCCGACGACAAGGGCTGAGCGCTCCCGGGCGGCGCTGAGGGCCCCGGGGGTGACGCCGAGCGTCCCGAGGGCGGCCCGCCTAGACTCTCCCCCACAATGGAGAGTCGATGCCATGCAGGCCATCGGCATGACAGCCAGCCTGACAGCCAGCACGACGGTCGCCATGAAGATCGGCGTGCTGGCCCGCCGCAGCGGCATGACCGTCAAGACGCTGCGGTACTACGAGGATCTGGGACTGCTGCCGGCGATCGGCCGCAGCGAAGGTGGCTACCGCCTCTTCGCCGAGGAAAGCCTGCAGCGGCTGGAGTTCATCCGCCGCCTCAAGACCCTGGGCCTCAGCCTGGAGGAGATTCAACGCTGTTTAGCGGTTCACGACGCCGGTGAACTGCCCTGCGGCGACATCCAGAGGCAGCTGGAACGCCAGATCGGCCGGATCGACAGCCAGATCCAGGAGCTGCGGCAGCTCAGGAAGGAACTGCAGGGGTTGCTGGCCGGCTGGCAGAGCGATCCAGCCAAGGACGGTGACGTGATCTGCCCCAATCTCCGGGTGTGAAGCAATGCTCCGGCGTCGGGCCCGGGGCGATCGGAGCCGCACCCCAGGTGAAGCAATGTCCCGGAACCGCCTCCGGCTCCCGGCCCCATCCCCAGGCTGGTGATGGAGAGAAGCCATGGAGGAGAGCAGATGGGCCACTCCAGAACCGTCGCAGGCCGGATCCATGCCGTTGCGCGCAGAGGAGCCGTCGTCGCCGGGCTTGGGGCGCTGGTCCTGTCGCTGGGGACGCCAGCCTGTTCCGGTCCGCCCGCCTCCCCGACCCCGACGGGCAGCGGAGCGGGCCTGGGGATGCCTGGCGCCTGGCGGGGGACGGCTCAGGCGATGGATCAGCACTTCATCGTGATGATGATTCCGCACCATGACGGGGCGATCGCCATGGCGGATCTGGCCCTCACCCGGTCCAGGCGGCCTGAGATCAAGGCCCTGGCCCGCAGCATCCGGGACAGCCAGACGCGGGAGAATGCCCAGATGCGCGCCTGGTACCGGGAGTGGTTCGGCGGCGATGTGCCCGCCTGGGGCGGCTGGATGGGACACGGCGGAGGCATGGGCCGCGGGGCAGGAATGGGCCGCGGTGGAGGCATGGGGATGATGGGAATGGCGACGGATGTCGAGTGGCTCAGGAACGCCCCGGATTTCGATCGCGCCTTCATCGAGCAGATGATTCCCCACCACCGCATGGGCGTGATGATGGCCTCGATGGCGCAGACCAACAGCCGGCATCCGCAGCTCAGGGCGCTGCAACAGGCCATGGTCAAGGTCCAGAGCGAGGAGATCGAGCAGATGGCGCAGTGGTACCGCCGCTGGTACGGGACACGCTGAATCCCACCCCGTCCGCCCAGGGAGGGGGTGGCAGCAGCCCCTTGACTCTCCAGCCGGATGGAGACCATACGGTTGGGATTCCTCCCCCGTTCCCATGGCCCACCGTCGCCGTTCCGTCGTCGCGCTTGGCATCTTCGGCGCCCTGACGCTGAGCCAACCAGCCCTGGCACAGGGTCCGGGAGGCGATGCCCCGGGCGCCATGGGCCACGACCATCACCACCACCATCACGCCGCACCGGCCGAGGCCGCACCGACCGGCGCCGCTCCTGCCCACACCGACCACACCGGCCACGCCCACGATGTGGGCCCCGCCGGGGCCACCTACGACCTGCGCTTCATCGACGGGATGGTGCAGCACCACACCGGCGCCCTGCGGATGAGCGAGTTCGTCTTCGGCATCGGCCAGCCGGGCGTGGGGGCCCTGGCCACCACGATCTGGCGCGATCAGGCCAACGAGATCCGGGCCATGGGGCTGTGGCGCAAGGCCTGGTATCCCCAGGCCCCCGTGTATCCCGTGGCCCTGGCCAGCGGCGGCGATCCCAACAGCCTCAGCGGCCTCACCCGCATGAGCCAGGCCCAGATCGATGGCATGCGGATGATGGGCGACCCTCCCAGCCCGGCCAACCGGGTCGTCTGGTTCCTGGAGGGGATGCTCCACCACCACGGCGGGGCGCTGATCATGGCCCACGACGCCCTGGCCAAGAGCACCAACCCCACGATCCGCCGCTTTGCGCGGCAAGTGATCGTGGCCCAGAGGGCCGAGATCACCGAACTGCGGCGGATGCTGGCGGTGGAGGGCCTGCGCAAGCCGGAGTACGGCCGGTACGACGCCCTGTTCGCGCTCTGAGGCTGCCGAGGCTCGGGGCCTCAGAGCTGCTGCAGCAAACCCAGAACAGTCAGCGGCGCGCGGCCAGGAGCCAGGGGCCAGGGCCTTGAAGCGCTATCGGGCGGTGGCGGCGGCCTCCGGGTGCCTTTTTTTTGGGGGGGGGTTGACCTTGCGCGGCAACTCCGGGACAGGATGGGGCCGATGGCGACGGAGCCCCGGCCGGAGGCATAACCGGTCCCGCCTGAGGGTCCTAGTACTGATAACTATTATCATTTTTCGCGGAAGACCTTCCGATGGACGGGCTCGTCCCGTCCATCGGACAGCGTTCGCGGGCCGCCCCTGATGGGCACCCCTATCCCTTCCTTCATCAACGCCACGACCTCCATGGGCCTTCCCCTGCGTCACCTGATTCCCGTCGCCACCGCCGGCCTGCTGGCCCCCCTGGCCCCGCTCGCGGCCGGCGCCGGCGAGCTGAACCTGGAGGGCGTCAACCGCTACGCCCGGCCCGCAGCGGGACAGAGCCAGGAGCAGGTCACCAGCATCAACCAGTTCTCCGACGTCAAGCCCACCGACTGGGCCTTCCAGGCCCTCTCGAACCTGATCGAGCGCTACGGCTGCGTTGCCGGCTACCCGAACGGCACCTACAAGGGCGGCCAGGCCATGACCCGCTACGAAGCGGCGGCCCTGCTGAACGCCTGCCTCGACCGGATCACCGAAGTGACCGACGAGCTCAAGCGCCTGATGGCCGAGTTCGAGAAGGAACTCGCCGTGCTGCGCGGCCGTGTCGATGGCCTGGAGGCCAAGGTGGGTGAGCTCGAGGCCACCCAGTTCTCCACCACCACCAAGCTGAGCGGCCAGGCCACTTTCGTGATCGGTGCCAATGCGTTTTCGGGCAGTGACACCGCCAACGTCGATGCCGCCCGGGCCGCCGTGGGGGCCACCACCTTCAGCTACGACATCCAGCTGAGCTTCGACACCAGCTTCACCGGCAAGGACCTGCTGCGCACGATTCTGCGGGCCGGCAACTTCGCCGATTCCGCCTTCGGCGGCGCCGGCCCCACCGGCGGGCTCTCCACCCTGGAGGCGGCTTTCCAGGAGGATTGCGGCACCGGTGTCGACTGCGGCGACGTGGTGGCGATCGACAAGATCTTCTACCAGTTCCCCATCGGCAGCCAGT
Organism: Synechococcus sp. BA-120 BA3; assembly: GCF_034931285.1. Lineage (NCBI taxonomy): Bacteria > Bacillati > Cyanobacteriota > Cyanophyceae > Synechococcales > Synechococcaceae > Synechococcus > Synechococcus sp. BA-120 BA3. The sequence continues at coordinate 3,239 of NZ_JAYGHZ010000281.1, read as the reverse complement.
TCACCGCCACCTTCGGCGGCCGGGTGGGCCAGGAGGACATGCTCGCCCTCTGGCCGAGCGCCTACCCCTCCGACACGATCCTGAACCTGTTCACCCTCAACGGCGCCCCGGCGGCCTACAACAAGAACCTCGGCCCGGGGGCCGGTCTGTGGTGGCAGCAGGGCGGCTTCAGCATCAGCGCCAACTACGTGGCCGCCAACGGCGACGTGGGCGACCCCAACAGCGGCGGCATCGGCACCGTGGCCTCGGCCGGCACCGGCACGGTCCAGATCGGCTACGCCAAGGAGCAGTGGGGCCTGGCGGCGATCTACTCCCGCATCCAGTCAGGCGTGGGGGTGCCGGGCACCACCCCCTTCACCGGCCTCACCTACGAAGCCAACCCCAACAGCCGCACCGATGCCTTCGGCGTCAGCGGCTACTGGCAACCGGCCAACTCCGGCTGGATTCCCTCCATCAGCCTGGGGTGGGGCATCAACGGCACCAGCTACGACACCGCCCAGGCCCCCGGCTCCCTGCGCACCAGCCAGTCGTGGATGGTGGGCATGCAGTGGGACGACGCCTTCGTCAAGGGCAACGCCCTCGGCATGGCCGTGGGCCAGCCCGTCTTCGCCACCGCCCTGGCCGACGGCCAGACGCCCCAGGACGGCAACTTCGCCTGGGAGTGGTGGTACAAGTGGCAGGTCACCGACAACATCAGCGTGACACCGGCCCTCTTCTATCTGAGCCGGCCCCTGGGGCAGTTCACCACCCCCGACACCAGCTTCCGACAGCTGGGCGGACTCGTGAAAACCACCTTCCGCTTCTGAGCTCTCCCGAGTCGGATCTGCAGCGTTCCGCTCCAGGCGGACCGGTCGCCGGTACACGAGGCGTAGGGTCATTCCAGCCAGGGTTCGCACCAGGGAGGAGCCGCCAATGACCTGCTCGGGTGACAGCGATCATCGGAATGTGGGGGTGGTTTCCTACTCTCCCAGCGAACAGCTCCGGCCCTCGTCCTGCCTGGGACGCACCTGCCTGAAGTGGGGTGACAACGGCGAGTTGAGCGATGGGGATGCCCAGCTGATCCTGCAGCGGCTGGTCCAGGTCGACCGCCAGGCAGCAGCTCTGCTCGAACGGCTTCCCGAAAGGGTCACGGCGCGGTCCCTCGGGATCGGATGATGAAGTGAGCCTGGCTGGCCCCGCCACCATGGATCTCACGCCGTTCCTGGAAAGCCTGGAGGGCAACACCTTCGACGAGGTGCTGCTTTCGGTGGCGCCGGGTGGAAGGGTGGCGATCGCAATGAAGGGCCGCTTCCTGCTGCGGGCCCTCTGCGAGAGCATCAGCGACCGCCGCCTGATCGGCTGCGCGATCACCCAGGAGCAGGGCTGCCTGGACTATCTCGCCAAGGAGCCGTACGACCTGCTCCTGTGCACCGATCATCTGGAGAGCGGCAACGGCTTCGAGCTCACCCGCCAGGCCAAGGAGCTGTACCCAGGCCTCAAGGTGGTGATGCTGGCCCTCGGTGATGTGATTCCGGCGGAATACGAGCACGCCCCCTGGCTGGAGGCCGTGGTGGCCGAGGCCGACATCGTCGACGACCAGCGGCCCCTGCAGGCCGCCGTGATCGCCGTGATGGGCCACCACTCCTACCGCAGCCCCTCCCTGCGCTCCGGCAAGTTCCCCTACCTCAGCTGTCCGCGGCTGACGCCGCGGGAGTACGAGGTGCTGGATCTGTTGGCCAGCGGCCTCAGCGACCGTGAGATCGCCCAGAAGCTGGTGGTGAGCGACGCCACGGCTCGCACCTACACCAAGCGACTGCTCCAGACCCTGGGCGTCAACAACCGCCTGCAGGCCGTGCTCAAGGGGGTGCGCTGCGGCATGGTCCAGCTAGGGTGAATACACGCATTCACATGACTCCATGGCCACCTCCGTCCGCCTGGACCCGGCAACAGAGGCGCGGCTGGATCGGCTGGCCTCCGAAACGGGGCGGACCAAGGCCTTCTATCTGCGGGAGCTGATCGAGCAGGGCCTGGACGACCTGGAGGATGCCTACCTAGGGGCTGCGGCTCTGGAGGCCCACCGTCGTTCTGGGGAGCCGACCATCCCGATGGAGCAGCTGGTGAGCGACCTTGGCCTGGACGGTTGAGTTCATCCCGGAGGCTGCACGGCAGCTCAACAAGCTGGATCGCACGGCGGCCGGTCGTATCACTCGGTACCTCCAGGACATGTTGTCCAGTTGCAGTCACCCGCGCCAGAGGGGCAAGGCCCTGACGGCAAACCTGTCCGGCCTATGGCGCTACCGGGTCGGCGACTATCGGGTGATCTGTCAGATCGAAGAGGACCGACTTGTCGTGCTGGTGGTCGGACTCAGCCATCGCAGCGAGGCCTACCACTAACGCATCCAGCTGCCGCATAGCGGCCTATGGCTGGTGTGCGTTGCGGTGGTTGGGATGGGTCGCCTGAGATTCGAACTCAGGACCAGTCGGTTAAAAGCCGAATGCTCTACCGCTGAGCTAGCGACCCGTCGCTGGGGAAGCTATCACCCGGCGGTGACCCTCTCCAAGCCCACCGGCCGCCGCACCCTGCCCCCCGTTTGAGGCCATGCCCCATGACCAGCCCTGACCCCTGGCCCAGCCGCTGGGACGCCCCCCGCATCGACGCCGCCGCCTGGGTGGCCCCGTCGGCGGTGGTGATCGGCGATGTGGAGCTGGCGGCGGGGGCCAGCCTCTGGCCCACCGTCGTGGCCCGGGGGGATGTCTGCGCCATCCGGGTGGGGGAAGGCAGCAACGTGCAGGACGGCGCCGTGCTGCACGGGGATCCGGGCCAGCCCGTGACCATCGGCGCCGACGTGACCATCGGCCACCGGGCCGTGGTCCATGGCGCCACGCTGGAGGACGGCTGCCTGATCGGCATCGGCGCCATCGTGCTCAACGGCGTCACGGTGGGGGCCGGGGCCCTGGTGGCGGCCGGCGCGGTGGTCACCCGGAACGTGCCCGCCGGCGCCCTGGTGATGGGGGCTCCGGCGGTGGTGAAACGCCAGCTGGATGCCGCCGCGATCGAGGCCCAGCGCCAGCACGCCCGCCGTTATCGCCAGCTGGCGGAGGTTCACGCTGGACTCCGTTAGGATCCCGCCAACGTTTTTCCCTCCCCCGCCATGGACCTCCGGCTGCTGCTCGTCGCTGCTCCGATCCTCCTGGCCGTGGGTTGGGCCGCCTTCAACATCGGCCGCGCCGCCGTGGGTCAGCTGCAACTGATGCTCAAG
>NZ_JAYGHZ010000280.1:0-13781 GCF_034931285.1 Synechococcus sp. BA-120 BA3 | reverse complement strand
AAGCCGGAGAAGCGGGTCGGCGCGGTCGACGAGGCCGCCCTGAAACAGAATGCCCGTTTGCTGGAAGAAGTGCTTCAGGAGTTCGGCGTGCGCGGCTCGATCGACCAGATCCGGCCCGGGCCCGTCGTCACCCTCTACGAGCTGGTCCCGGCACCGGGCGTGAAACACGGCCGCGTGGTGGCGCTGGCTGACGACATCGCCCGGTCGATGTCGGCCCGCGCCTGTCGCATCAGTGTGGTTCAGGGGCGCAATGCCATCGGCATCGAGCTGCCCAATGCCAAACGCGAGACTGTGTATCTGCGCGATCTGCTGGCCTCGGGTGAGTATGACAAGCCCGCCCATCTGTTGCCGCTGGCGCTGGGCGAGACCATCGGCGGCGAGCCCTATGTCGCCGATCTGGCGCGCATGCCGCACCTGCTGATCGCGGGGACCACCGGCTCGGGCAAGTCGGTCGGGGTCAATGCCATGATCCTGTCGATCCTGTACCGGCTGAGCCCCGACGAATGCCGCTTCATCATGATCGACCCCAAGATGCTGGAGCTCAGCGTCTATGACGGCATTCCCCACCTGCTCAGCCCGGTGGTGACCGACCCCAAGAAGGCGGTCGTGGCCCTGAAATGGACGGTCCGCGAGATGGAGGATCGCTATCGGCGTATGTCCAAGCTGGGGGTGCGCAACATCGCCGGATACAACGCGCGGGCCAAGGAAGCCCAGGAGAAGGGCGAACATTTCGAACGGACCGTCCAGACCGGTTTCGACGAGCAGGGTCGACCGGTCTATGAATCCGAGAAAATTCGCCCCGAGCCCATGCCCTATCTGGTCGTGGTCATGGACGAGATGGCGGACCTGATGCTGGTGGCCGGCAAGGACGTCGAGGGCGCGGTCCAGCGTCTGGCCCAGATGGCCCGGGCGGCGGGTATCCACCTGATCATGGCCACCCAGCGCCCCTCCGTTGACGTCATCACGGGCACGATCAAGGCGAACTTCCCGACCCGGATATCCTTCCAGGTGACCTCGAAAATCGACAGCCGCACCATTCTGGGTGAACAGGGCGGCGAGCAGCTGCTAGGCCAGGGCGATATGCTGTACATGGCCGGTGGTGGCCGCATCACCCGCCTGCACGGCCCGTTCGTGACCGACCGCGAGGTCGAGGAAGTCTGTGCCCACCTGCGGGCGCAAGGGGCGCCCGACTATCTGGACCTGATCACCGACGAGCCGGATGGCGACGGCGGGGACGGCGGCGATGACGGCGGAGGCACCGGCGATGACCTCTATGACCGGGCGGTGGCTGTGGTCACCCGCGACCGCAAGGCCTCGACCAGTTACGTCCAGCGTCGCCTGCAGATCGGCTATAACCGCGCCGCCACCCTGATCGAGCGCATGGAACAGGAAGGCGTGGTCAGCCCCGCCAACCATGCCGGCAAGCGCGACGTGCTGGCCGGCCCGCCGCCTCTTTAGTAACGGGCCCTAACGCTCGCCGCGCGGCGGCTCGCTGCTTGAGGGCGGGATTCTTGGCCCTAACGCTCGCCGCGCGGCGGCTCGCTGCTTGAGGGCAGGATGAACCCGCGCGCGGGAAGGGCGTTGATCGGGGCCGGTGCGGCATGGAGCCCCGATTTCGATGAACGGGGCTTCATCGCAGCGCCGGAATATGGTCAGGCTGGGGCCATGACCGCGCCTTGTAGACCGGGGATGGTCGAGCCTCGATCCGCTTCACTTTCAAGGATGATTTCATGACGACGCCTCACATCCTGTCCCGCCGCGATTTCGGCCTCGGCGCCGCCCTGGGGGTGACCGGACTGCTGGTCAGCGCGCCCTCGGCCATGGCCCAGGCAGGGCTCTCGGCCGAGGATCAGGCCGTTGTGGCCCGCGCCCAGACCTATCTTCGCGGCCTGACCTCGGCCCAGGGCGAGTTTGTCGAGACGGGCGCGGGCGGTCAGCGCCGCACGGGCCGGTTCTGGCTGCAGCGCCCCGGCAAGATGCGCTTTGAATACACCAGTCCCGAAGGCCTGCTGGTCGTCTCGGATGGCAACAATGTCATGCGCTATGACCCGCGCCTCGAGGTGTTCCGCCAGGTGCCGCTGAGCGAGACGCCGTTGTCGACCTTCCTGTCGCGCGAGGTCCGGCTGGACCAGGGCGTGCGCATCGACCGGGTTGTGCGTCGGGACTCCGGGGCCTTTGCGCTGGTGGCACGCGATTCCCGCCGCCCGAACGACGGCTCCGTCACCCTGGCCTTTGCCGGCGATCCGATGCGTCTGCAGGAATGGACCGTGGTTGATGCCCAGGGCGCGCGGACGCGCACCCAGCTGACCACTCTGCGGCCCGCCGGCAGTCTGTCGAACAGCCTGTTCCAGCTGCGCGACCCGACCCGCCGTCCCGGACGCAATCGTTGACGCTTGCGCGCTGTCGGCGAATCGTGACGAAAGAACCACATTGGATCGCCCCCGCGCTACGGTTTGACTTTTTTGGTTTTGCGTTGCAGAATGGGCACAGGCTGGAAACAGCCATTTGACCGCTACGGATGTCATCCCCCTCCCTGCGGCAGAGACGCCTCTGAAGACGCCCGGTCTTGCGGCCGGGCGTTTTTTTGCGCGGGCTCCCAAACCCCTGCTAAGGCGGGCCCATGACCCTTCGCCTGACCACCTGGAACATCAACTCCGTCCGCCTGCGCATCGATCAGGTCGCCCGTTACGTCAGCGAAAGCGCGACCGATGTCCTGCTGCTGCAGGAGATCAAATGCACCGACGACCAGTTTCCGGTGCGCGCCTTCGAGGAGATGGGCCTGCCGCATCTGAAGATCGGCGGCCAGAAAGGCTGGCACGGGGTGGCCATCGCCAGCCGCCTGCCGCTGGACGAGGCCCCGAACCTTGGCCTGTGCCGCGAAGGCCATGCGCGCTGCGTCCCGGCCACGGTCAAAGGCGTCGAGATCCAGAATTTCTACATCCCGGCAGGCGGCGACCTGCCCGACCGGGCGCTCAATCCGAAATTCGATCACAAGATGGATTTCTATGAGCGGTTGACGGCCCATATCGAGCGTCGGGACCCGGGCGCCAGATTGCTGCTGGCCGGAGATTTCAACATCGCGCCCGGCGAGTTCGACGTCTGGAACCACCGTTACATGCTCAAGGTTGTCAGCCACACCCCGATCGAGATCGAGACCCTGACACGGCTGCAGCAGGCCGGGCAATTCAGCGACGCGATCCGCGACGCCTTTCCTGATCCCGAGAAACTGGCCAGCTGGTGGAGCTATCGGGCCCAGGACTTCCGCAAGTCGGCCCGGGGGCTGCGCCTCGACCACATCTGGACCTCACCCGGCCTGACCCCGGCGGTCGTGCCGGGCAGCGCCCGCATCCACGAGCCGGTGCGCGCCTGGGAGCGGCCCAGCGACCACGCGCCGGTCAGCGTCGATCTGGACGTGTAGGGCTCAGAACGGGAAGAAGATCGGGATGGCGACCATGGCCGCGGCCCAGGTGATCAGATTGAGCGGCACGCCGATGCGGACAAAGTCCATATAGCTGTAGCCGCCCAGCTGATAGACCAGCACATTGGTCTGATAGCCGAAGGGCGTGGCAAAGGCCGCCGAGGCCGCCATCATCACCCCCACCAGAAACGGCCGGGGGTCGACGCCGAGACTGACGGCGAGGGCCACGGCCACGGGGGTGATCAGAACGGCCACCGTCGCATTGGACAACAGTTCGGTAGCGATCAGGGTCACCCCGTAGAGGATGATCAGGGCCGCGAGCGGTCCAAACGGCCGGATGACATCAATCAGCAGGCTGGCCCCGGTCTGGCCCAGACCGGTCACCTCAATGGCGATGCCGAGCACCACCATTCCCGCGATCAGCAGGAGAATATCCGGTCGCAGGCCGGAATAGGCCTCTTCCGCAGTAAGAATCCGGAGCAGGATCAGCGCCACCGCCCCGCCGAAGGCTGCTGCCGCAATCGGAATCCAGCCCATGCCGGCCGCCAGAACGACCAGTACAAAAATGCTCAGCGAAACCATGGCTCGCTTGAACTCGAACGGCCGGTCGGCGGCGGCATAAAGCTTGATGTCACCGAGCTGGGCGTCCCCGGATCCATCCTCAAGGTTGCGGTGCCCCCCGAGCCGCGGAAGGTTGAAGGGCAGGCGAAAGCGCCGGGCCTCTCTCCGGCTTTCAGCCTCGAGGCGGGCTTCCTCGGCGCGCTTGCGACGCAGGGCCTCGGCCTCATCGTCGGCAACCGCGCGGCCCAGCTGGCGCGCACCCACGAAATACAACCAGAGCGCCCCACAGACGGCGATGGCCAGACCCACCGGCGTGATCTCGAACAGGGTGAACACCGGCTGGCCGACGTTTCTCGCCATGTCATTGACCAGCAGATTGGTCGAGGTGCCGATCAGGGTGCAGGAGCCGCCCATGATGCTGATGTAGCTGAGCGGGATCAGGAACCGCTTCGGCGAACGGTTCAGCGTTTCGGCCACGTCCTTGATGACCGGCGCCGCCAGCACCACGATCGGCGTGTTGTTCAGCAGGGCAGACGCGGCGCCGCACAACATCATGACGATCCACAGACCCGCCTCACCGAGAAGCGCGCACAGCTTCGTCGCCTGCCGGATCAGCAGGCCGAGCAGGCCCGAAAGTTCGATGGCGTAGGCGATGACGAAGAGGGAGGCGAGCGCGATGACGGCAGGACTGGCGAAGGCTGCCTGGACCTCGACAGGCCGCACCACACCCAGCAGCAGCAGCACCGCCGCCCCGGCCAGGGCCACGACATCCGCACGCACCCGTCCATGGATCAGCACGCCGACCACGGCCACCAGCACGGTCAGGGCGATGATCTGGTCAAGGGTCATCCGCCCTCAAGACGCGTCGGCGGGCCCGCCGTCAATACGGGTAACGGAAATTCGTCTTGCGGCCAGAGTGTGCTAAGGCCTTGGCATGCTTGGGATTGCGACTGTCAAAACACTGCGGGATCGGCCTGTCGTCCGCCTCGGCCTGGCCGCAGGACTGGTTCTTGGGTTGGCCCAGTGTGACCGCGAGCAACGAGAGCAACCCGTCGACGCCGAGCCGATCATCGAGACCCCGGTACCCGAGCCGGATATACCCACTCCGACGACGCTCGACCGCGCGGCCTTTCTTGGCGCCATATCGCGGGCCGGATCGGCCTATGCCACCGGCGCGACCCCCGGCGGGGGCGATCCGCTGGAGCCGGAGCTCCATGGCGGCGGCGGCGGTGGCGACCGGGGCGTCCTGCAGCTGGCGGAAGGGGTGACAATCCGCCGCATCGAGGGCCTCAGCGGCAGCCGCGTCGACCGGCTGTTCCTGAGCAGCAGCGACGGCCAGCGCATCGGCGGCGGCGGCGATGCCGGCAACCGCCCGGTCGATTGGGCTGTACCCGAGGACAGCGTGGTGCTGGGCTTCAGCGGCCGCAGCGGCCGCGAACTCGATGGCCTGCGGGCCGTGGTGGCCCGCTTCGGGCCGCTGAGCTGGCAGCCGCTGGAAGCGGAAGCCGACGAGCCAGAGCCCCGGTAGGTTGGCGGCCGCCGCAGGGCCGCACCGATGGAGATCAGCCTGCTGGGCACCGGCCTGCTGGGGGCGGCGATCGGCGAGCGGCTGCTGGGCAGCGGCTACCGGCTCACGGTTGGAACCGCCACCGGGAGCGCTGCGGGCCGCTGCTGGCCCTGGGCGCGTCGGTGGCGGCCACGCCGGCCGAGGCCGTGGCGAGCACGGAGGTGGTGATCACGGTGCTGAGCGATGGCCCCAGCACGCGGGCCGTGCTGCTGGAGCAGGCCGGCGCGGCCCTGGCGGGCCGGCTGGTGCTGCAGGTGGCCACGATCGCGCCGGAGGAGAGCCGGGAGCTGGCTGACGCACTGGCGGAGCGGGGCGCGGAGCTGCTGGAGGTGCCGGTGCTGGGCAGCCGGCCGGAGGCCCTGGCCGGCACGCTGCAACTGATGGTGGGCGGCGAGGCGGCGGCCCTGGAACGGGCACGGCCGGTGCTGGCGGCGCTGGGCGGTGAACCGCGGTTGCTGGGCCCGGTGGGGGCGGCGCTCACCACCAAGCTGGCCCTCAACCAGCTGATCGCCAGCCTCACCCACAGCTTCAGTCTCAGCCTGCATCTGGTGCAGCGGGCCGGGGTGGACGTGGAGGCCTTCATGGCGATCCTGCGCGCCAGCGCCCTGTACGCCCCCACCTTCGACAAGAAGCTGGCCAAGGAACTGGCCGACGACTACGCCAACCCCAACTTCCCCACCGCCCACCTGCGCAAGGACCTGCTGTTGTTCCTGCAGGCGGCCCGTGGGGTGGGCCTGGAGACCGAGGGACTTGATGGGCTGGCAACGCTGCTGGAGCGGGCGACGGCCGCCGGCCTGGATGGGCTGGATTACAGCGCCCTGCATCGACTGACGGCGGGGATGTAGCGGGTCAATCCACGATGATTCGGCGTTCCAGCGGCACCCGAACCGGACGCATGGCTCAGAATGAACAACTCGATGTGAAACACGATGCCATGCCGTGATGATCAACCGAGCTCCGTCTGTAGGCTCATGGTGGTTCGCGGAAAGGCGGTGAGGCTCGGCCGTGGTTCTCGGAAACCATCCAATAAGCGTTAGCCGAATCCACGACATGGGTACAGAGCCAGCCAATGGGAGACGGCGCCAATTTCCTGAGTTGTTGCTACGATGGTCTTAGTGGTAGATCGGCGATGAATTTCACTTTGGAGTGCGAACAAGAACATGATGGACGCTGGATCGCAGAGGTTCCTGAGCTACCTGGCGTTCTTTCGTATGGCACCTCTGCTGCAGATGCAATGTCAAAGGCTGAGATCCTGGCTCTACGAGTTATTGCCGACAGGCTTGAGCATGGTGAATCCGAGCCTGTGAGCATCACCCTTTCGCTTCCCATCAGTGCATGAGTCTCTGGCCTTCAGTCAAGGCGAAGAAAATGTTGGCAGCCCTACACGCCATAGGGTGGCGTGTAAAGCGCCAGTCAGGATCACACAAGACTCTTCAACGTGCCGGATATCCCGATTATGTCTATGCGTTCCATGATGGTGAGGAGATAGGCCCGAGAATGCTATCCCGAATTGCAAAGAATACCGGTCTTCAGCCGACTGACCTATGAGGCGCGCGTGAAATCGGCTAACACAGCCATTCACCTGACGCGCCCCCGGTCACTCCCCTCGCCCGTGGGCGTCCGTTTCACATACTCATTGCGGCCTGGTGATGGCCAGCGTTAAGCCCACACCCCTCCCTTATGCACATCGCATGCGCTGACATTGGCTCCGTTGCGCAAGGCAATTTTGCGTGGGCCGCTTGCGACGGCGCCACTGGGACTCTGCCATCCGAGCTTGCCGAATACGTTGCACGTCGGCTTAACGCCAGGGAGTCAGTTGCTCTCGGCTTCGAGTGTCCGCTCTTCGTTCCTATTCCCGAATGCGAAGGCGACCTCGGAAAGGGAAGGCCGGGCGAAGGCTCGCGTCCATGGAGCGCCGGGGCGGGAGCGGGGGCACTGGCTACGGGGGTGGCCCAGGTCGCCTGGGTATTGGCGCGGACACGGTCACTCATCAAAGGACATGTCAGTGGGCATCTGAACTGGGACGATTTCATCAAAGCCGCGCCTGGCAGTCTTCTTGTGTGGGAGGCTTTCGTAACCGGTGCAGCCAAGGGGGCCGATCACAGGGAAGACGCCCGTCTGGCTGTGAAGCATTCAGGGACTCGCTGCGCTTTCCTGCAAGAGTTTCTGCTATTCACGTGCAAGGCCCAGTGCAGTCGTTGGCAGGTGCTGCACTTCTCCGCTCGAACTGGTCATCGAACCTGGCCCTCCTGAACCAGGAGTGCATCGTTCTTCGTGTAGGCGAGAGCTAGTCTGACACCATCAAGGACCCCTAGACAGGCTGAACGCAGTGGCAAAAGAAAAGCGTCCGGACTGGCTTCAGCTCGTGGCATGGATTGATCGACTCGAAGATGCTAGATCGCTCGATAGCGATTCAACGGCTCGATTCCATACCATCCATGAGTTCATGGAAACGCTTTACGCTACTCAAGTTGTCTATTCATTTGACTGGTCAAAATGGCAAGAAGTTGCGGAGCACCTGTACGAAGACCCTGCGGCCCTGAGAGCAGCCACTCTTTCGGATCTTCGCAAGCTGCTGACCGTGCATGCCCGCAAAGACCGCTTCTGCGACGGACACTTTGAGGCCGTTTTGGATTCGGGGCACCTGGTTGCTGTTCTGCGTGAAGTGGCAACACGATTCAGAGCGCCGTGAGGTAAGGCCAGACAGCAAAGCAAGCTCACAAGCATGCTGGACCGACATAGCCTGTCAACACTCACGGGATGGATGATGGAACGCCTTCATCCAAGCCACCTTCATCCAGCCAGATGTTCAGCCTCAGGGGAAAGGTCCGCGTGGAATCGCAAGGACGCTCCGGCGATGTCGTCATCACCCTCCCTGATGGGGATGTGCGCTTCTGGTGGGAATTCGGCGGTGGTGACTGCATCGCCATCGTTCAGGTTCCTGATGCGCAGCAGTGGGAGCGGCAGGCCCTGCTCCATCCCTATCCGCGGGTCGCGTTTCTCGAGGCCCTGGCAGCGGAGGTATCGGCTCAGCAATGCCCCGGTGCCACCCACTCCATCTCCGAGACCTTCATCGCGTTCTACCGTTGAAGGGCACGGAAGTCCGGCCACGGACCCCGAAGCGATGACCCGTTACCTCCCCACCGAAGAGCAGCGCTGGACCTCCATCGATGTGCGGGGGATCCCGATGCAGGCCTGCCGCCTGTGGGAAGGGGATCACAACGTGGAATCGGGGCTCTACCGGCTGCCCGCGGGCCTCACGATTCCCTCCCATCACCACCCCTACTGGTGCCAGGTGTTCGTGGTGCAGGGGACGATGGAGGTGCAGGCCGGCGGCGAGGAGCCGCACACGATCAGCGCGGGCGGCTTCTACTTCGTGGAGCCGGGCGACACCCACCGCGAAACCGCCGTGGAGGACAGCCTGCTGCTGGTGATCTGCGAGGAGGACCGGCCGGCGTTTCGCCGCTGAGGCGGCGGCGGCCCGATCCGCCCGGGCTCCTCAGCCCAGATCCGCCAGCCGCTGCCGCGCCAGGGCCGCCTGGGCCTCGGCTTCGGCCAGGTTGGCCTTGCACTCGGCCACCACCTCGGGCGGCGCCTTGCCGGCGAAGTTGGGGTTGGCGAGGCGGCCGGCCAGGCCGGCGATCTCCTTGGTGGCCTTGGCGATGTCCTTCTCCAGGCGGGCGCGCAGGGCATCGAGGTCGACCAGGCCCTCCAGGGGCAGCAGCACCTGGAGCTCGCCGCTCACCGCCGCCAGGGCCCGGGTCGCCGGCCGGGCCGCCGCCGCCGCCGGATCCAGCACGGTCACGCTCTCCGCCCGGGTAAGGGTGGTGATGTCGGCACTGCCCTCCCGCAGGACTGCAGCCAGCTGCTCGCGGCCGGTGATGAACAGCACCGGCGCCCCCTGATTGGGCTTCAGGCCCGCCACGGCCCGCAGGTTGCGCACCACCCGGATCGCCTCGATCAGCTCGGCGAACGACGCCTCCAGGCCTTCATCGAGGGCGGCCGTGCCGGCCGCCGGCCAGGACTGCAGGGCCAGGAAGGTGCCCTCGGGGGCGCCGGTGAGCCCGTGCCAGAGCTCCTCGCTCAGGTGGGGCATCAGCGGATGCAGCAGCACCAGCAGCTCCGCCAGCACCTTGGCCAGCACCTGCCGGGCCACGTGCTGGTCGGCCAGCACCTCGGCGGTGAGGGGCTCGCCTTCCACGGCGGGCCGCGGGTTGAGGCGGCGCTTGAGCAGCTCGATCGTCCAGTCGCAGACCTCGTTCCAGGCGAACTCGTAGAGCCCCTTGGCGGCTTCCCCCAGCCCATAGCTGCCGTAACGCTCGGCCGTCTCGCGCTTGACCCGCTCCAGCCGCGACAGGATCCAGCGGTCGGCGAGCTGCAGGTGGGCGGGGTCCGGCGCCCCCAGGCTGGCGGGCGTCTCGCCGCCCAGGTTCATCAGGGCGAAGCGGGTGGCGTTCCAGAGCTTGTTGGCGAAGTTGCGCGCCGCCTCCACGGTGGCGGAGCTGCCGTCGCTGCGGTCGTAGTCGAGGCGGATGTCCTGGCCGGCACCGGCCACCTCCCGCACCAGGGCGAAGCGCAGGGCATCGGCGCCGTAGCGCTCGATCAGCGGCAGCGGATCGATGCCGTTGCCGGCGCTCTTGCTCATCTTGCGGTTGTTCTCGTCCCGCACCAGGCCGTGGATCATCACGTCGGCGAAGGGCATCCAGGCCTTGCCGGCGCCGAGGGGCTGCATGGCGCCGGCCAGCATCGTCATGCGAGCCACCCAGAAGAAGATGATGTCGAAGCCCGTCACCAGCACGCTGGTGGGGTACCAGCGGGCCAGATCGGCGGCCTCGCCCTCGGGCCAGCCCAGGGTGGAGAAGGGCCACAGGCCGCTGGAGAACCAGGTGTCGAGCACGTCCGGGTCCTGTTCCAGCTGCACGTCACCAAACTGGGCCTCCGCCCTGGCGGCGGCCTCGGCGGCATCACGGGCCACCACATACGGCGTCGCCTCGGTGATCACGCCGCCGGTCTCGCTGACCACGAACCAGGCGGGGATGCGGTGGCCCCACCAGAGCTGGCGGCTGATGCACCAGTCACGGATGTCGGTGAGCCAGTCGCGGTAGACCTTCTCCCAGCGTTCGGGCACGAAGCGGGGCGCGCCCCCGTCGAGGGCCTCCCGGCAGCGGGCCGCCAGGGGCTCGGCACGGGCGAACCACTGGGTGGAGAGCAGCGGCTCCACCGGCACCTTGCCGCGATCCGAAAAGGGCACGCTGTGGCGGTGGGGCTCCACCTTCACCAGGAACCCTTCCGCCTCCATCGCCGCCACCACCGCCTTGCGGGCCTCGAAGCGATCCAGGCCGGCGAAGCGGCCGGCGGCGGCGTTCATGCTGCCGTCCTTGGCCATCACCGTGATCAGGGGCAGGCCGTGGCGGCTGCCGATGGCGAAGTCGTTGGGGTCGTGGGCGGGGGTCACCTTGACGCAGCCCGTTCCGAAGGCCGGGTCCACGTGCTCATCGGCCACGATCGGGATCTGGCGCCCCACCAGGGGCAGGGTGATCGTCTGGCCCACCAGGGCGGCGTAGCGCGGGTCGGTGGGGTGCACCGCCACGCCGGTGTCACCCAGCAGCGTCTCGGGGCGGGTGGTGGCCACCACCAGATGGTCGGTGCCATCGGCGGCCGGGCCGCCTGAGAGCGGATAGCGGAAGTGCCAGAGGTGACCGTCCAGCTCCTTCATCTCCACCTCCAGATCGCTCACCGCCGATCCCGAGGCCGGGCACCAGTTCACCAGGTATTCGCCGCGGTAGATCAGCCCTTCCTCGTGCAGGCGCACGAACGCCTCCACCACCGCCGCGCTGAGGCCCGGATCGAGGGTGAAGCGCTCCCGGCGCCAGTCGACCGAGTAGCCCAGCCGGCGCAGCTGGCCCACGATCGTGCCGCCGCTCTCCCCCTTCCAGGCCCAGGCCCGCTCCAGGAAGGCGTCGCGGCCCAGGTCGTCCTTGCTGCCGCCCTCCGCCTTGATCTGCTTCTCCAGCAGGGTCTGCACCGCGATCGAGGCGTGGTCGGTGCCGGGCAGGCACAGCACGTTCTTCCCCTGCAGGCGCTGGAAGCGGACGATCGTGTCGATCAGGGCCGTCTCGAAGCCGTGGCCCATGTGCAGGCTGCCGGTCACGTTCGGCGGCGGGATCACCACCGAGAAGGGCTCACCCGGGGCGTTCGGATCGGGATGGAAGGCACCGGCCTCCTCCCAGGCCGCCTGCCAGCGCGCCTCGGTGGCGGCCGGGTCGTAGGTCTTGGGCAGGGGCTCGGCGGACACGGGGGGCCTGGGGCAGTGGGCCCATGGTCGCAAAAGGGGGGCCGGCGCTCAGCAGCCCGGCTCCGGCTCCAGCTCCACCCGGTTGCGCCCCCGTTCCTTGGCCCGGTACAGCACCTGATCGAGCCGGTGGAACCAGGCTTCGGCCGACTCCCAGGGCCGTCGCTGCACCACCCCGGAGCTGATCGTCACCCGTCCCACGACCGCGAAGGGCTCCGCCTCCACCCGTTGCCGCAGCCGCTCCGCCATCTGACGGGCCTCCTCGGCACGGCTGTTGGGCATCAGCACCAGGAACTCCTCGCCGCCCCAGCGGCCGACGCCGTCGCAGCTCCGCAGCTGGGCTTCCACCCGTCGACCCAGCTCCACCAGCACCTGGTCGCCGGCCAGGTGGCCGAAGCGGTCGTTGACGTCCTTGAAGTGATCGATGTCGAAGAGCACCAGGGACAGGTCAGCGCCGTAGCGATCGGCACGGTCGATCTCCCGACGCACCCGCTCATCCAGTTCCCGCCGGTTCCAGAGCCCCGTGAGGCCATCGGTGGTGGCCAGCAACACCAGCTTCCGGTTGGCGGCCAGCAAGGCCTGGTTGGCCGCCTCGGCCTCGGCCCGGGCCTGCTGCAGTTCGAGCGCCGTGCGCTTGCGCTCGGTGATGTCACGGCTGACCCCCAGCAGCTCCAGGAAGGCCCCCTGCTCGTCCAGCACCGGCAGGGCGATCACGTCCATCCAGACGGTGGATCCATCGCGGCAGTAGTACTCCAGCTCGCCGCGGAAGGACTGGGGCGCTCGGCCGGCCTGCAGGTCCTCGAGCAGCTGGGTGAAGTAACCCAGGGAGATCGCCAAGGAGTCGGGGGGATGGATCTGCTCGATCGGCTGGACCATCGCCTCCTCCGGCGTCAGGCCCCGGAGGCTCTCCACCGCCTGACTGACCGAGGTGATCGAGCCATCAGGCGCCATGGTCCAGATCACATCCCTGGCGTTCTCGGCCAGCAGCCGATGGCGCTCCTCGATCAGGCGCCGCTCCCGCTCGGCGGTCCTGCTCCGTCCGTCAGCAGGGCTGTCGACGGGCGAAGGATGGGGCCGTGGCGCTCCGATGTCCGGCAACGGGACGGATCAGAGGATCTCTGCATCATCCACATCGCCCCGCCCTGCCGCTTTGCCCCGGCGGAAAACATTCACGCGGAGCGCGGAGACTGGGCCACCCTGTCCCCGTAGCCTCAGGCCATGGCTGACGGCTGGGAATCACGGCTGGAACGCTGGCGGCAGGCGGGCCTGATCGATGCCGAGGGCGCCGAGGCGATCCTGGCCTGGGAGCGGGCCCAGCCCGGCCGCCGGCGGCTGCGGGTACCGGTGCTGGTGGCCATCGCCCTGGGGGGCGTGCTGGTAGCCGCCGGGCTGCTGCTGTTCGTCTCCACCCACTGGGCGGCCCTCGGGCCCGGCCAGCGCTTCGGCCTGCTGCTGGCGCTGGTGGTGGGCCTGCACGGGGGAGGCGCCGCCGTGGAGCGCCGCTTCCCGCCCCTGGCGGTGAGCCTGCACGGCGTGGGCACGGTGACCCTGGGGGCGGGCCTGTTCCTGGCCGGCCAGCTGTTCCATCTCGAGGCCCACTGGCCCCTGGGGCTGCTGCTCTGGGCCATCGGCGCGGGCCTGGGCTGGGCCCTGCTGCGCCAGTGGCCCCAGCTGGCGCTGCTGGCCCTGCTCGCGCCGGCCTGGCTGCTCAGTGAATGGCAGCGGGCCGTCGATGCCGCCACCGAGGCACTCCAGCAGGGATCCGGGGATCCGACGGCCGTGCTGGCGCCGGCGGCGGGTCTGGTGCTGCTCAGCCTCAGTTATCTGGCGGCGCCGGCGGGGGCGGGCGGGCAGCTGAAGGGGATCTGAGCGGCTGCAGCCCCACGGTGGCCGCCAGTTTGGCGAGCTTCGGATCCGGCTTGTCGGGAGCCGGGCTGCGCAGT
>NZ_JAYGHZ010000279.1:0-13993 GCF_034931285.1 Synechococcus sp. BA-120 BA3 | reverse complement strand
GTCCACCCCCCGGCCCCCGGCGATCCGGTGCTGGTGGTGGAGCCCCCCCTGGCCCTGTGGGCCGGCCGGCTGGCGGCGGAATTCTGGGGTCAGCCCAGCCGGCGCCTGGCCCTGATCGGTGTCACCGGCACGAACGGCAAGACCACCACCACCTACCTGATCGAGCATCTGGCGGCGGCGGCGGGCCACCCGTCGGCCCTGTTCGGCACCCTGCAGAACCGCTGGCCGGGCTACAGCGCCACCGCCACCCACACCACCGCCTTCGCCGATCTGCTGCAGGCCGATCTGGCCCAGGCGGTGGCGGCCGGCAGCAGCATCGCCGCCATGGAGGTGAGCTCCCATGCCCTCGATCAGCGGCGGGTGGCCGGCTGCCGCTTCGCCGGGGCGGTGTTCACCAACCTCACCCAGGACCACCTCGACTACCACCCGTCGATGGAGGCCTACTTCGAGGCCAAGGCGCAGCTGTTCGCCGCCGATCTGCTGGAGGGCGGCGCCGTGGTCAACGTCGATGACCCCTGGGGGGCCCGCCTGGCCGAGCGGCTGGGGACGGCCGACCGGGGATCCGGCGCCGGACCCTGCTGGCGCTGCTCCCTGGATGATCCATCGGTGGAGCTGCACATCAGCGATCTGGTGATGGGCGCCGACGGGGTGAGCGGCCGCCTGCACAGCCCGCTCGGGGACGGGGCCTTTCGCTCGCCCCTGGTGGGGCGCTTCAACCTGATGAACCTGCTGGAGGCGGTGGGGGCCCTGCTGCAGCAGGGCCTGGCCCTGCCGCCGTTGCTCGACGGCCTGGCCAGCTTCCGGGGTGTGCCGGGACGCATGGAGCGGGTCAGCGGGCCGGCGGGGGTTCCTCTGCCGTCGGTGCTGGTCGATTACGCCCACACCCCCGACGGCCTCGCCAATGCCCTGGCCGCCTGCCGGCCCTTCTGCCAGGGGCGGCTGATCTGCGTGTTCGGCTGCGGCGGTGACCGGGACCGCACCAAACGGCCCCTGATGGCGGCGATCGCCGCCCGCCTCGCCGATGCGGTGGTCGTGACCTCCGACAACCCCCGCACCGAGGACCCCCAGCGGATCCTCGAGGACGTGGTGGCGGGGATCCCCGCCGACACCGAGCTGGTGGTGGAAGGGGACCGGGCCGCGGCGATCGCCGCCGCCATCGCCGCGGCCGCGCCGGAGGACCTGGTGCTGATCGCCGGCAAGGGCCACGAGGACTACCAGATCCTCGGCACCACCAAGGTGCCTTTCGATGATCGGGAGGAGGCCGCCAGGGCGCTGCAGGAGCGGACGGGCGGCTGAGCAGGCTTTGCCATGTGATGCACACGAAGCGCAGGCTGGCGTTCCGTTCGGGTGTAACTTCCCGATGCAACTCCCGGGTGTATATGTCCGCTTCCATTCCCATGCCGAAGAAGTTCCTGGCGGAGCTGATCGGCACCTTCTGGCTGGTGCTCGGGGGCTGCGGCAGCGCCGTCCTGGCGGCCGTGTTCCCCTACGACAACGCCGCCGCCAATCCGCTGGGCCTCGGTTTCCTTGGCGTTTCGCTGGCCTTCGGCCTCACCCTGCTCACGGCGGTCTACGCCATCGGCCACGTCTCCGGCTGCCACATCAACCCGGCGGTCAGCTTCGGCCTCTGGGCCGGCGGCAAGTTCCCCGGTTCCGGCCTGCTGCCCTACATCGTCGCCCAGGTGCTGGGGGCCGTGATCGCCGGCGGCGTGATCAAGCTGGTGGCCAGCGGCCGCCCCGGCTTTGAACTCACCGGCTCCAACCCCCTGGCCACCAATGGCTTCGGTGCCCACTCCCCCGGCGGCTACGGCCTGCTGGCGGCCCTGGTGATCGAGGTGATCCTCACCTTCATCTTCCTGCTGGTGATCCTGGGAGCCACCCACAAGCAGGAACTCGGCGCCATCGCCGGCGTGCCCATCGGCCTCTCCCTCACCCTGATTCACCTGATCAGCATCCCCGTCACCAACACCTCGGTGAACCCGGCCCGCAGCACCGGCGTGGCCCTGTGGGTGGGAGGCGCAGCCATCGGCCAGCTGTGGCTGTTCTGGCTGGCGCCCATCGTCGGTGCCCTGCTGGCCGGCTGGTTCTACAAGGCCGCCTTTCAGCCCACCGAAAGCTGAGCCAGCTGGGCCAGCAGCCGTTCCACCTCGTCCGCCGTGCTGACCAGGTGGGTGCAGGCCCGCACGCAGCGGGGGGATTCCAGGGTTCGCAGCCAGGTGCCCCGATCCCCCAGCCCCTTCACGACGGCGGCCGGATCCAGGGATTCTCCCCCGGGTTCGGCCATCGTGAAGCTCACCAGCCCCGCCGGCGGGGGCACCGTCAGCAGGGTCCGGACCCCGCCAATCCGCTGCAGGCCTTCCCAAAGCTGGCGGCTGCGTTTTTGGATCGCCGCCAGCCGCACGTCGGCAGCGCCTTCGGCCTCCAGCAGTTCCAGGGAGCTGTCCAGCCCGGCGAACAGGGGGGTGCAGGAGGTGGCCACCTCAAAGCGGCGGGCGTCGCGGTGGTAGCCCCCGGCGCCGGGCCCGTCGTGCTCCAGGGTGCGCCAGCCGATGAGGGTGGGTCTGCTCGCCTCCAGCAGCCGCTCGGAGACCGCCACCGCACCAAGCCCTTCGGGGCCGCAGCACCACTTGTGGCCGGTGCAGGCATAGATGTCGGCGGCGGCGGCCGCCTCGGCCACCGGCAGGCTCCCCAGGGACTGGGCCGCATCCACCAGCAGCCAGGGATGGCGAGGATGGCCGGCCAGCTGGGCCGCCACCGCCGCGATCGGCATCGTCTGGCCGGTGTTCCAGAGCAGGTGGGAGAGCACCACCAGCCGGGTGCGGGGGGTGAGGGCCGCCTCCAGCCGCTCGCCCACGGCCGCGGCTGCGGCGGCCGCGTCGCCGGTGAGATCGGCCACCGCCAAGGAGGTGATGCTCAGCTGGTGGCGCCGGGCCAGCTCCTCGAGGGCCGCCACCACGCCGTAGTGCTCGGCATCGCCGACCAGCAGCTCATCACCCGGCTCCCAGGGCAGGCCCCAGAGGGGCAGCACGCACCCCGAAGTGACGTTCTCGGTGAAGGCCACCCGCTCCGGCACCACCCCGAACCAGGCCGCCAGGCGCTGCCGCAGCCCTGAGACCGTGCGGTTCACGTAGGGCCAGACGTTGTCGCTGAAGGGGCCCAGCTCCTGGATGGTGGCGAAGGCTTCGCTGATCGCCGCCAGCGACGGGGTGGGCAGGGGGCCCTGGCCGCCGTAGTTGAAGTAGGTCTTGTTGGCCAGGGCGGGCATCAGGGCCCGCAGGGGAACTGGGGCGGCGGCCTCCGGGCGTGGCCCGAGGTGAGGCCCAAGGTCGGTGCTCAAGGAGGCTCGGCGGTGGCGTTCAGGCAGCTTGGCAGTCGGTTCCCACCGGCCGGCGGTGCCGCCCGTCGCTTCGATGGGCCGATCAGCGGATCGCCCTGACGCCCGAAAGCTTCCGGCGCTTGATCCGTTGGCGCAACCGGCGGCTGTAGCCGAAGGCCACGCCGAGGCCAACGACCGGCAGTGGGCCAGGAACCCGCGCGACCACCTCGCCGTGGAGAGCCAGCCCGACGCGCTGATGGACGGCCGTGGTGGGATGGAGATCGTCCCAGAACAGGCGCCGGGAGGCCGTCTGGGGATCGCTCAGGCAGGCGATGTCGCGGATGCAGGGCACCAGGGAGTCATCCAGGCCGAAGGCGCCGGGATCGCCGTAGATCCGATTGGTCAGGCCGTGGAAGTCGAACAGGGTCAGGCTGGATCCGGCCAGGGTCGGGCGCAACTGGTCCAGGGCGCTTTCGATCGAGGCATTGAAGATGGTGGAAAGGAGGCTGAGGGTCTGCGCCTGAGGCCCGCCCGCAGGGCCTGCCCCCGGGAGGCGACCCAGGTCCGGGGAGTTGAACACCAGAATGTTGCGGGCACCCCGCTGATGGAAGTCGACGGCCGTCGCAACGATGTTGTTGACAGCGTTGCTGATGACCTGTTGAAACACCTGCCCCTCGACAGATGGTGGCGGGGGCTGAATCGTCGGGGGCGCAGGCTGGAGAGCGCCGTCGAAACTGCCGGCCAGCAGTCCCGGCGACTGGGTCAACGCAGCGGTGGTCTGGGTATAGAGAACGTCATTGGGAAACAGCTGGATCACGAACAAGGACGTGGCCGGATGGAAGGCCGGTGCTGAAGCAATGAAGGCATCCCGCTGCCAGGCATTGCCGAGATTCTCGAAGAAGCCAGGGATCACCGGACCGAGCACCGGCGACACGCCGTTGTTGTTGGCCACGCCCGTGGTGGCCCCGCCGATTGCGTAGTTGGTGCCCCCAACCAGAGAGGGCCGGAAGGGGGCCAGTGGATTGGCAGCACTGAAGAAAGGATCTCGCGGATGGAAGCGATTCCAAAGAACTTCCACGGCCGTCGGTCCGTTGCTGAAGCGTCCATCGGCATAGGGCGCTGGCGGAAAGGCCAGCGAGCCGCCCGACTGCATCTGGGTTCTCAGGCCAGCGTTTCCACCGTCCAGGACGCTGTCGCCCACCACAAAGAGGTGCTCCAGCCTGGCGATGCGTGCCTGGGCGGGCAGGGGCTGCAGCAACGCTGTGAAGGCGGCCGTCAGACCAAGCCATGGCAAGACAGTGCCCATGCCCGCTTCCCTGTGATCGGCGGAAGCCTACCGGTAAAAAGCAGAAGTCCTTGCCGTAGGGATCACACCATCGGCGCAATCAGTTGCTGGAGATCACCTGACCCACCACCACGGCCGCCACGGCCGAGAACAGGGTGATGCCGAGGGCCGTCAGGGGGCTCTGGCCCTGGGCCACCGCCAGAGTGGTGATCACGCCGGCCCCGAGGCTGGCCACGGCGAGCTGGGAGGTGAGTTCGCTGCCGGTGCGGGGGCTGGGGCTCGGGGTCACGGCGGCTGCGTCACGATGGATGGCCTGACGCTACGGGCGATGAATCGTTCGTCACCGCCAGCCCCACCAAGCTGTTACCAGGCGTGGTTGTTCTTCATGAAGCCGTTACATCGGGGCCTATCGATGCATTGAAAGTCTTCCACTTTCGTGCCGAATCGCATCAGGAAGCCCTTCCGGCTCCTGAGGCCGGCCGGGCCCGGCCGCTGCTGGCCCAGCTGCGCAGGGCCTCCAGCTGCTCCCGGGCCGTGCGCGAGAGGGGCACCACCTGGCTGGCCGCCGCGATCAGGTCGGCCTCACCCAGCTCGCGGCCCTCGCCGAAGGCCAGGTGCATGGCCTCGATCACGGTCTGCTCCAGTTCGGCGCCGGAGAAGTCGGCGGTGCGGTCCACCAGCACCTCCAGGGGGATGGCATGGCGGGGCCGCCGCCGCCGCAGCTGCAGGTCCAGGATCGCCCGGCGTTCCTCGGCATCGGGCAGCTCCAGCAGGAAGATCTCGTCGAAGCGGCCCTTGCGCAGCAGTTCCGCCGGCAGCCGCTCCACGGCATTGGCGGTGGCCACCACGAACACGGCGCTGCTCTTCTCCGCCATCCAGGTGAGCAGGCTGGCCAGCACCCGCTGGCTGGTGCCGCCGTCGCTGCGGCCGTCGCCACCGCCGAAGCCCTTGTCGATCTCGTCGATCCAGAGCACGCAGGGGGCCATGGCTTCGGCCCGCTGGATCATCTCCCGGGTCCGGGCCTCGCTGGCCCCCACCAGGCCGGCGAACAGGCGGCCCACGTCGAGGCGCAGCAGGGGCATAGCCCAGCTGTGGGCGATCGCCTTGGCGGTGAGCGACTTGCCGGTGCCCTGGGGGCCGATCAGCAGCACGCCCCGGGGCAGGGGCAGGCCGTAGCGCTGGGCCTCCTCGCTGAAGGCCCGGTGGCGCTGCTCCAGCCAGTGCTTCAGCGTCTCCAGCCCGCCGATGTCGGCCGGGGTGGCCTCGGTGGGGCAGTACTCCAGCAATTCGCTGCGGGCGATGGCCTGGCGCTTCTCCTCCAGCACCTCCGCCAGGTCTTCGAGGCCCAGCTGCCCCCGCCGCGCCAGGGCCCGGGCCGCCAGCTGGCGCACCCGCTGCTCGCTCAGCCCGTGGCAGGCGGCGGTGAGCTGCTCGAGCACCCCTGGCTCCAGGGGCTGGCCGCTGGCCTCGGCGATGGCCCGCAGCAGGCGGCCGATCTCCCCGGCCTCGGGCAGGGGCAGCTCCAGCAGGGTGACGCTGTCCTCCAGCTCCCGCGGCAGCTGCCATTCCGGGGCGCTGATCACCAGGGTGTGGGGCACCTGGCGCAGGCCCGCGGCCAGGTTGCGCAGGCGCCGGCAGACGCCGGGATCGTCGGCGTAGCGGTGGAAATCCTTCAGCAGCAGGATCGCCCCCTGCTCGGCCGGCAGCCCGTCGAGGGCGCCGAGGGCCGCCATCGGCTGACGCACCGCCTGACCCTCCAGGCCCGGGCTCCCGCTCAGCCCGCCGATGAAGTCCCAGCGCAGCAGGGTGCGGCCCCCCAGCCGCTGGGCGGCCCGCTCCAGCAGGCCCTCCACCCGCTCCTCCTCCAGGCTGCGGATCCAGAGGATCGGCGTGCGGGAGCGGATCAGAAGATCCAGTTGATCGCCCAGGTCGTGGACCATGGTTCAGCGCAGGGAGCGGAGCGCTGCCCAGCGGGGGTCAATGTCCCCGTTCCCGTCGGCGTCCTCCGCTGGCAGCGGCGGGCCGGGGCAGTCGGGACCGCAGCGGTTCACCAAGGGCAGCTGCAGGCTGAGCTGCTCGAACAGCCAGCGCTCCGGATCGAAGTTGCCTCCCGGATCGAGCCGCTCCACTGGATCCTCGGCCGCGAACAGCACCTCCTCCTCCTCGGGGCGGGCCACGGCGATCTCCAGCAGCTCACGGGCCGTGGCGGCCAGGGCGTGGTTGTAGGTCTGCAGGCAGCGGTCGCAGCAGAGGGTGATGATCGTCTCCGCGGTGCCCTCCACCTCCAGCACCGTGCCGTGGTGGAGGGCCCTCACCCGGCCGCGCACCGGCGTGAGGCTGGCCAGGCCGGCGATGGACTGGTCGACCGGCCAGCTGCGGCCCTCGCTCAGCAGCCGCAACTCCTGCAGGGGCAGCGGCTGCAGCCGGTTCATTTCTTGGTCTTGGGCTCGAAGGGCAGGCGGCCGCCGGCGCTGCCGCCGCCCGCCGTGGCGGTGGCCGGCTGCTGGGCCAGCTGCTTGTCGAGGATCGCCTGAAGATTGTCGGGCAGGGCCTCACGGGTGAGCAGGAAGGTCTGGACCCCCTGGAACACGTTGGCCACCACCATGTAGAGCAACACCCCCGCCGGCAGGGGGAAGAACAGGAACATGGCCGTGATCATCACCGGCGTGATCTTGTTGGCGGTCGCCTGCTGGGGGTTGGCGGGCATGCCCATGCCCGAGAGCAGCTGGGAGGCGAACAGGGTGGCGCCGAAGGCCCCCACCAGGATGGCGATGTCCCAGTTGACGGCGCCGTCGGTGTAGAAGCCCACCTGGCCCAGGGCCTTGATGAACAGGAAGCCGCTGCGGGCCGCCAGGCCGGGGATGCGGGCCTCCACCGTGGCGTCACCGGGGGCCAGGGCCGTGATCCTGCCCTGGTCATCCACCTGCACCACGCTCTCGCCCTTGGTCACCACCCAGCTGGGGGTGAAGCTGTCGCCGTTCTCCACCGTGCCCAGCAGGGAGGCGAAGCTGGTGCCGTCCTTGGCGTGCAGCTCCACCTGGGTGCTGTCACCGACGCCGAGCTTGGTGCCGCCCTCGAGGCTGGCGATCACCGGCACGTGCTCGGTCTCGCTGATGAAGATCGAGTGGCTGGCGCTGTTGAAGGGCTTGGCCTCCAGCGCGGCGATCTCCTCGGCAGGGAGCACCTTGAGGTTGATCGCGTAGGGGACGTCGGCGAAGGGGGACCCCCGCAGGGTGGCGAACAGGGCGAACAGGATCGGCATCTGCACCAGCAGCGGCAGGCAACCCGAGAGGGGACTGCCGAACTCCTTCATCAGGCCGCCCAGCTCCTCCTGCTGCTTCTGGGGGTTGTTGGCGTACTTGGCCTTGATCTCCGCCTGGCGCTGCTGCATCACCGGCTGGGCGATGCGCATGCGCCTGGCGCTGCGGATCGAGCCGGCGCTCAACGGGAACAGGGCGAGGCGGATGACCACGGTGAGGGCCACGATCGCGAGCCCATAGCTCGGAACCAATCCGTAGAAGAAATCGAGGATCGGGAGCAGCAGGTTGTCGGAGATGTAGCCGATCACGGCAGGGGTGCGCTGGGGTGGGGAATCTCGGCTGCCAGTGTGCCCGACCGGGGAGACCGGATGGGGGTCCGGTGGTCAGGCGCTTTCACGGGCCGGGGGGGCGAAGCCGGCGGCACCGGTGGCTCCGGAGGTGCGGGCGGCGGCCTTGCCGCGGCTCTCGCGTTGCTCCTCCATGTAGGCCTCGAGCTCCCGGAAGCGGGGCACCGCCCGCATTTCGAGCTTGGCGCCATCGTTGAGCACCACCACCATGTCGCCCCAGGCGCCGAAGCCCCGCGGCACCGAGCGCACCTCGCGGATCTGGCTGTAGACCACCTGGGTGCGGTCACGGCCGAGCCAGCCGCCGCTGACGCTGATGCGCCGGCTGGTGATGCGGAAGCGCAGCCACAGGGCCCGGACGATGGCCCCCACGGCGAAGGGAATGCCGATCAGGGTGAGACCGAACAGCAGGTTGACGATCAGGTCACCCCTGGCGGGACCGCCCTCGTAGAAGACTGTCTCATTGATCTCGAGCTTGTTCTCCACCCTGTCCTCCGGGGTCAAGGAGCAATCCTGCCTGGCGCAGCAGTTGGTCGCATTCTCCCAGCAGCTGGTCCTCGCTGCGCTCGAGGCAGCCGGGCTTGAGGGTGATGAGCAGCCACAGGGGCTGGTTCGGGGTCGGCGGGTGGCGGCGCAGGTGGTCATGGAAGAGGCGTCGCAGGCGGTTGCGGCGCACCGCCAGCTTGCTCACCTTGCTGCTGATCACGATCCCGCAGCGCCAGGGACTGGCGGTGGGGGGGATGCCGGGGGGGCCGGCGAGGGGCGTTCCGGGGGGCAGCAGGGACGGCTCCGCCGCCAGGACCCGGAGCAGCAGCCCCGGGCCCTGGTAGCGGCGCCCCTGGCGGTACAGACGATCGAAGACCCGTCGGCCTTTCAGCCGGTGCTGCTGCGGCAGGGCCACGGACCTTCCCGGCCGGACTCAGACCGCCAGGCGGGCCCGACCGCGGCGACGGCGGGTGCGGATCACGCGGCGGCCGGTGTGGGTGCGCATCCGCACCCGGAACCCGGACACGCGCTTGCGCTTGCGGCTCGTTCCTTCCAGTGTGCGCTTCGTCATGCTGCTTTCGGCTCAGTCGGCCACCCTATCAGTTGGTGCTGTTGGGCACGATCTGGATCAGCCAGCTGCCCAGGTAGCCCGAGACCGGGATGTCGCCGGGGGCCTGGGCCAGGGCGTTGAACTGATACATGCCGGCGTTGAACGGGTTGAACACGTTCATGTAGACACCGATCGTGTCCTTGTCGGAGACAGGAGTTTCGGGAAAGATCTCGATCGATCGCCCGTTCTCCGACACCTCGATCGTGGCGGGGATCGTCTCGAGGCAGCGGGTTCTCTTGAGCATGCCGCCCTCACTCATCCGGCAGAGCTTGACCTGCTTGGGATCGATCTTGCTGTCGAAGTGGCTGGGAACGCTGATGCTCAGCTTGAGGATCGCCGTCTTGCGGTCCTTCGGCCGCAGCATCAGGTAGTACTCCGCCCGCTGCATGCGGACAGTGTCGGTGGTGAAGAAGTAGAGCTTGCGGTAGTCCCGGTTGTTCTCCCAGCGGAACTCCATCAGGCCGGGCGTGCCCTGGGCCAGGGAGGGGGTGGGGGCGAGCGGGGTGAGGAGGGTGGCGCCGGCGACCGCCAGCGCTCCGAGGCCGGCGGTGCCCAGACGGCCGATGAGGGCCAGGGGATGGGACCGCTCACGCGGGAAGGACGGCATGGCTGGGAGGAACTTCATGCTGAAAGTCTCAACACGCCCGTGCGTCTGCCGCGCCTTCAGTGGTCGGCGGGGGAGCTGGCTGGGGCCGAAAGCTGGGCCGCATCGGCCCGGTCGGGCCTCAGCCGCGCCGCCTCCCGCAGATAGGGATGGACCTCCTCCCGGCTGGCATCGAGCCAGGCGTGGGCCAGGAGCCGGATGCAGCGGGGCAGGTCCCCGGCCACCGCCATCTGCTGGCAATCCAGCAGGGCGACCCGGCCCCAGTCGGCCCGGCGCCGGGCGATGGCGGCCGGGAAGCAGGCGTCCAGATCGGCGGTGACGGAGAAGGTCACCGAGAGCACCCGGTCCCCCGCCAGGTCGTTGCGTTGCAGCAACTCCTCGATCAGTTCCGCCACAGCCTCCGCGATCGCTTCGCCGGTGTTGGCGCTGGCGGTGGTGGCTCCCCGCAGGGCCCTCAGCTCGAGACCAGGCTTCATGACGTCAGGGGCGATGGAGCCAGAGGGGCTGGCCGCTCCAGGCCAGCTCCAGGCTCAGGGACTGGGAGAGCTGCTGCATCAGTGTGCTGCCCGGCAGCAGGCCGAGCAGCTTCCTGGGCGGTTTGCCGAAGCTGACCGTCCGGGCCTTCTCCGGATCAAGCCCCGCCAGCTCCGCCGCCAGGCGGCGGGCGCTCTCCTCGTCCCCCAGGACATCCACCAGGCCGAGCTCCAGGGCCTGGGCGCCGCTGAACACCCGCCCGTCGGCGAAGGTGCGCACGGCGTCAGGCTCCAGGCCCCGGCCCGCGGCCACCGCGGTGACGAACTGGCCGTAGCTGGCGTCGATCAGCTCCTGCAGCAGCTGGCGTTCCGCTTCGGAGAGGGCGCGGTCGGGGGAGAGGATGTCCTTGTAGAGGCCGCTCTTGACGGTTTCGAAGCGGATGCCGATCCGCTTCAGCAGCCGCGACAGATCGTTGCCGCGCAGGATCACCCCGATCGAACCGGTGATGGTGCCGGGATTGGCGACGATCTTCTCCGCCGCCACCCCCACGTAGACGCCGCCGGAGGCGGAGATGTTGCCGAAGCTGGCCACCACGCGGCAGCCCTTCTGCCGCAGCCGCATCAGGGCCGCATGGATCTCCTGGCTGTCGCCGACGGTGCCGCCGGGACTGTCGATGCGCAGCAGCAGGGCGGGGCACTCCCGCTGCTGCACCTGCTCGATGGCCTTCAGCACCCGGACGCGGGTGCCCCCGGCGATCGGCCCCTCGATGGCGATGCGCGCCAGGGTTCGTCGGGACTTGCGGCACCAGGGCCAGGGCATTGTGGAGATGCGCGGTGGCTGGATCTTAAAAAGAAGGCCCGGACGGGCCTGCTCGCCCCCCTCCGCCCCTCCACCGCCGCCCCAGGACTCACGCCCCATGCCCCGGACCCTGCGCTGGGTGTTGATGCTCCTGCCCTTCGCCCTCTGGGGCACGGCGATGGCGGCGATGAAGCCGCTGCTGGGTGGGGCGTCGCCGGCGATGCTGGCCAGCCTGCGGCTGCTGCCGGCAGGACTGGTGCTGCTGCTGGCGGCCCGCCTGCTGGGTCGCTCCTGGCGGGTCGATCCCGTGGACTGGCCCTGGCTGCTGCTGTTCGCCGCCGTCGACGGCAGCCTGTTCCAGGGGCTCCTGGCCCGGGGGCTGGGCCAGACCGGCGCGGGGCTGGGCTCGGTGCTGATCGATTCCCAGCCCCTGCTGGTCGCCCTGTTGGCCCGCACCCTGTTCGGTGAGGCGATCAACCCGGTGGGCTGGCTGGGCCTGCTGATCGGCCTGCTGGGCATCCTCTGCCTGGGACTCCCCGGTGAGGTGCTGCGCCACTGGTGGCTGCAGGGGCCACCGGCCCTGCAGGGGCAGGCCTGGAGCCACGGCGAGGCCTGGATGCTGGGGGCGGCGGCGGCGATGGCCCTGGGCACCGTGCTCTGCCGCTACGCCACCCGGCGCAGCGATCCGGTCGCGGTCACCGGCTGGCACATGCTCCTGGGCGGGGTGCCCCTGGTCCTGGTGGCCGGCGGCGAGGCGCTGCTCCACCCCGGGACGGTGCGTTTCTGGCCCCACTGGAGCCCGCTGGAGTGGGGTCTGATGGCCTACGCGGCCCTGCTGGGCAGCGCCCTGGCCTATGGGCTCTTCTTCTGGTTCGCCAGCAGCGGCGACCTCACCGGCTTCACCGCCCTCACCTTCCTCACCCCCGTGTTCGCGGTGCTGTGCGGGGTGCTGCTGCTGGACGAGCGGCTGGGCCCGCTGCAGTGGCTGGGGGCGGCCCTGGCCCTGCTCTCGGTGCTGCTGATCAACCAGCGCGGCCGGCTCTGGCAGGTGGGCGGGCGGCCGGAGCCGGTGCCGCCATGACCCGCACGGTTCTCTTCGTTCACCAGAATTTCCCCGGCCAGTACCGGCACCTGGCGCCGGCCCTGCTGGCCCGCGGCGACCGGGTGGTGGCCATCGGCGGCCCCACCAGCCAGCCCCTGCCTTCCATCCCGCTGCACCGCTACGACCCCCTGCCCCCCGGGGGGGTGCCGCCCTGCCACCCCTGGGCGGCCGATTTCCAGACCAAGATCCTGCGGGCCGAGGCGGTGGCCCGTTGCCTGGAGTCGCTGCTGAAGGACGGCCTGCGGCCCGATCTGGTGATCGGCCATCCGGGCTGGGGGGAACTGCTGGTGGTGAAGGACCTGCTGCCGGCCGTCCCGGTCCTGCACCAGGTGGAGTTCATCTATCAGCTGGCGGGTGCCGATGTGGGGTTCGACCCGGAGTTCGCTGACGCCGACTGGCGCCCCCGGGCCCGCCTGCGTCTGCGGCGGGCCCCCCAGCTGCTGGCCCTCCAGGACCTGGACTGGGGCCTGGCCCCCACCCCCTGGCAGGCCAGCACCGTGCCGGCCCCGTACCGCCAGCGGCTGAGCGTGATCCATGAGGGCATCGACACGGTGGCGATCGCCCCGCAGGGTCCCGCCCGCCTGCAGCTGCAGCGCGCCGGCCTGAGCCTTGGACCCGGCGATGAGGTGGTGAGCTTCGTGGCCCGCCATCTCGAGCCCTACCGCGGCTTCCACACCTTCATGCGCATGCTGCCCCGGCTGCAGCAGCTCAGGCCCGGGGCCCATGTGGTGATCGTGGGCGGCGACGGGGTGAGCTATGGCGCCGCGCCCGCCGGCGGCGGCAGCTGGAAGGAGGCGATGCTGCGGGAGCTGGGCGACGACCTCGACCGGCGCCGGGTTCACTTCGTCGGCAGGGTGCCCCACCCGGTGCTGCACGAGCTGTTCCGGGTCACGGCCTGCCACGTCTATCTCACCGTTCCCTTCGTGCTCAGCTGGAGCCTGCTGGAGGCGATGAGCTGCGGGGCCCTGGTGATCGGCTCGGCCACGGCTCCGGTGCAGGACGTGATCGATGACGGCCGCAACGGTCTGCTGGTGGATTTCTTCGATCACCGGGCCCTGGCCGAGCGGCTGGCGGCAGTGCTCGCCGACCCCGCCGGCCACGCGGGGCTGCGGCGCCAGGCCCGGCGGACCGTGGTGGAGCGGTTCGATCTGAGCCAGGTCTGCCTGCCCCGGCAGCTGGAGCTCGTGGATCGGTTGATGGCCGGTGCCGCAACACAGGAGGGAACGGCTGGGGAGCGATAGGTTCCCTCCGATTCGCCCCGCCGGTTTGCCCGCCCTGCCCCGCCCCCAGCGCCGCCGGTTGCTGCTGATCACCCTGGTCCTGGGCCTCGTCCTGTTCGCCTGGCAGCTGGGCACCACGGGACTGGTGGATGAGACGCCGCCGCTGTTCGCGGCTTCGGCGCGGGCGATGGCGGAGACAGGCGACTGGCTGATCCCCCGGGTCAACGGCCTGCCCCGCTACGACAAGCCGCCCCTGGTGTACTGGCTGATGGGGCTCGTCTACGCCCTGCCCGGCCAGCCGCAGTGGAATCCCCTGGGCACCTGGGCCGCCCGTTTCCCCTCCGCCCTGGCCGCCATCGGGGTGATGCTGGCCCTGGCGGACACCCTGCTGCGCTGGCCCCAGCCCCCGTTCCATGCCGCCCACGCCCCCTCGTCCCCACCGGCTCCCGCCGCTGCCGCCCCGCCGGCGTCGGAGCGTCCGGGCCTGACGGCCC
>NZ_JAYGHZ010000278.1:0-14395 GCF_034931285.1 Synechococcus sp. BA-120 BA3 | reverse complement strand
GTCTCGTGGGCTCGGAGAGGTGGATGAGAGACAGGCTCACGGCTGGCCAGGTCGCCGCCGCCCTCGGGCCGGGGCGGGGCGTGGGGCGGCCCACCGCCCTGACGGTGCTGGCGCGGGGTCCCAGCGGCCGGGTGCTGGCCCTCGAGGTGCAGGGAACCACGGGCCGCACGGTGCTGCGGCTGGATGCGATCCGCCGCACCCTGCGCACCCTGCCCAGCACCCTGTTCACGCTGCAACCGGCGGGCGAGGGGGTCTGGCAGCTGGCCGGCGGCGGCTTCGGCCACGGGGCCGGTCTCTCCCAGGCGGGGGCGATCGATCTGGCCGGTCGCGGCTGGAGTGCGCGGCGGATCCTGGCGCATTACTACCCGGGCACCTCCCTCCAGCCCCTGGGTGCCGGCGGCGATTCCCCCTAGAGTCTCCGCCTGCATGAGGTTCCCCATGGCTGCCGGCGGCAGTGACAGCGATCGCCGCCGTGCCAAGGCGGCCCTGTTCCTCGCCTTCTGCGGCTTGGTGGGGATCGCCCCCCACTGGCTGCCCCCCGGTCGCAGCCTGGTGCCGGCCCTCACCCTGGCCACCCTGCTCGGGGGCTACAGCCTGCGGACCGTGCTGCTGCAGGCCTTCCGCGGACGCCCCAGGGAGGCGCCCGCCCCGGCGGCGAGCGAGGCGGCCACTGTCCCCGCCGTCGATGTGGTGGTCGCCGCCCGCGACGAGCAGGCGGTGATCGCCCGGCTGGTGGAGCGCATCGCCGCCTTGCGCTGGCCCGAGGGCCAGCTGGCCCTGTGGGTGGTCGATGACGGCAGCGACGACCGCACCCCCGAGCTGCTGGTCGAGTTGCAGGGCCGGCATCCGTTCCTGCGGGTGCTGCGCCGGCCCAGGGACGCGGGCGGCGGCAAGTCGGGGGCCCTGAATCTGGTGCTGCAGCAACTGGCCGGCCGCTGGATGCTCGTGCTCGACGCCGATGCCGACCTGCAGCCGGATGTGCTGGAGCGCCTCGTTCCCTGGGCGGAAGCCGGCGGCTGGGCGGCGGTGCAGCTGCGCAAGGCGGTGGCCAATGCCCAGACCAACCTGCTCACCACCGCCCAGGCAATGGAGATGGCCTTCGACGCCATGATCCAGGAGGGACGGCTGGCCAACGGCGGGGTGGCCGAACTGCGGGGCAATGGGCAGCTGCTGTCGCGGGAGGCGCTCCTGAAGGTCGGGGGCTTCAACGAGGACACGGTCACGGACGATCTCGACCTGAGTTTCCGTCTGCTGCTCGAAGGCCTGCCGATCGGGGTGCTCTGGGATCCCCCGGTGCAGGAGGAGGCGGTGCTGACCCTGCCGGCCCTGTGGCGCCAGCGCCAGCGCTGGGCCGAGGGGGGCCTGCAGCGCTTCTTCGACTACGGCCCCGGCCTGGTGTCCGACCGGCTGGGCTTCAGCCAGAAACTCGATCTCACCTGCTTCTTCCTCCTGCAGTACGTGCTGCCCGTGGTGGCGAGCGCCGACCTGATCGGCACCCTGCTCACCCGCACGGCCCCCACCATGTGGCCGTTCTCGATCGTGGCCCTGGCCCTTTCAGGGATGGCGATCGCCACGGGCTGCCGCCGCCCGTCGGAGGGCCCGCCCCTGCCGGCGATGAACCCCTTCAGCGCCGGCCTCGGCATCGTCTACCTGGTCCACTGGTTCCTGGTGATCCCCTGGGTGACCCTGAAGATGGCCCTGCTGCCCAAGAAGCTGGTCTGGGTCAAGACGCTGCATCTGGGTGAAACGTTTGAAGCCCATGGGGCGGAGGCCGAGGCAGGGACCGCGGACGAGGAGCCCGGATTTGCAGCGGAAACCGGTCGGGTCTGAAGTCTGGCCATGCTGCCCACTCCGATGGGCTGGCGCTCCAGATGCTCTGCGCTCTGAAGTCATGCCCTGAATGGATTCTGAGCGCGAGACCTTGTAGGTATCTCGTCAGTCTGAATGGCGGCGATGATTGAGATGGTGAACCTATCTTGGCTGGGCTAGGTAGTTACGTTATGGTACTATCTGGCCAATCGGTATTTCCTGCCAGCTGATTATGCCTTTGTTCCGTGAGCCAGGGATTACGTTTATCCATATTCCCAAAACCGCTGGAACATCGATCGAGTTGGCTCTCGGGCTTGACCTCGATCCTGCCATTGAGAATTCAGATGTCTGCTTTGGCAGACTTGCCTCTCCCGACCTGATGAAGCTGGAATTGAGCTCTCAGTTCCTGCAGCATCTTCGATTGGGTGAGATGGAGGCGTTGCATCCTGATTTTGTTCGCGACAGCTGGGTCTTCAGCGTGGTTCGCGATCCCTGGACGCGCTTGGTGTCATCCTTCCGGCGCAAGGATCGGGCCATGGCTGATTTTGCGAAGTGGTACTACGGCCTTGACTTGCATGCGCTCGATTTCGAGCAGTACGTGGAGCTCGCGGCCTCTCATGATCTGCTGCATCTCAGGCCCCAGTCCACCTTTCTGGACGGCTCCGCGAAGGTGAATATCTTCTACTTTGAGCGCCTTTCTGATCTCATGCAGGTGCTTTCCCAGCGGCTGGGCAGGACCCTGGTCCTGCCGAAGGCCAACGGCCCTGATTCCCCATTGAAGCGGCTTTCCCCGCGCAAGGAGCGCAGGCTCAGGCAGAGGGTCGCAGAGATCTATGCGGAGGATTATCAACGCTTCTACCCGGGCCAGAGGCCCATGGAGCCCGATTCCATGGCGTCCGCCCTGGCCCAGAGCTTTGGTTCCAGGCTTGGCCGGGTCTTCGGGCGCTCCTGATGGTCAAGCGCCAGCACTGATCGCCCGCAGGTCGCTCGCCGATGGCCCGCAGCTTCGGTGATCCCTTCCGCGGGCAGGCCGTCACGCCGTTGAGGGCCATCGCCTGACGAATCCGTTATTCAGGATCTCCGATGAGGCCACTGATCACTTCCCCGTTGAAGAATTCAGCCAGCCGACTGGCCTGCGTATCGATCGCAGCGGAGCTGGGGGGTGGTGCCGCCCTGGGTTCGCTGACCTGCGCCCCTGTGATGGGAGGCGCAGCCGGCGATGGGGTCGCCGCCGGCCTCTCCAAGGGGATCATCCCGTTGGCCTGGGGTGTCGTCTGGCTGGCGGCAGGGGCAGGGGCGGGGGCAGGGGCTGATCGGGCCGGTGGAGGCTGGCTCGTCGTCTGCCGTGGCCCGATGCTGTCTCCCCCCGCCTCAAGGGAGACCTGTCGCGGACTTCCCAGCGCACTGGCCACGGCTTTCTCCAGCAGGGGCAGGCGGCTCTGAACCATGGCCATCCAGGTGCCGGCCACCCGCACCACCGCCCGCCGCTCATCCAGCCGCAACAGCTGGGCCTGCTGGGAGAGCAGCATCCGGGTGGAGGGCAGCTCCAGCCCGGCCAGGATCTGTTGCCAGAGCTCGGCCAGATCCTCGCCTGCGGGCCCTGCGCTTTCCGGGGCGGTCGCCGGATTCGCTGGGGGCGCGGCCGGCACGGTCCCGGACGGTGCCACCGGGGTCGCTGCCGGAGTCGCTGCTGGAGTCGTTGCAGGAGTCGCTGCCAGCGGGGTTGGCGGGGGTGTTGCGGCGGCCACGGGTGTGGCGGGCATGGTGGCCGGCTCGGCGAGCAGGCCCAGCAGCAGCACCTCCAGCCAGAGCCGAGGCTGGACGCTGTGGCGCAACTGCTGCTCGCTGCCCTTGAGCTGGGATTGCCAGCGCAGCAGGCGGGCCTTGCCGATCCGGCGGGCCACCTCCGGCAGCCGGGGTCGCAGCTCGGGTGTCACGCTCGTGAGCTCCAGCCGGTCGGGCGCCACCCCCGCCAGCAGCAGATCCCGCAGCAGGCTGACCAGGCCCTGCAGCACGGCGGCCGGTTCCCGCCCCCGGTCCAGCAGTTCGCGGCAGCCTTCCACCACCTGCAGGGGATCCGCCGCCGCCATGGCCTCGGCCAGCTGCAGCAGCTCCACCTCCGGCACCGCCCCCAGCAGGTCCCACACCGCGTCGGCGGCAATCGGCGCCGGCAGCAGGCTGAGCTGGTCGAGCAGGCTCTCGGCGTCCCGCAGCCCCCCCTGGGAGCGCTGGGCCACCAGGTGCAGGGCCTCCGGGGTGATGCCGATGGACTCCTCGGCGGCGATCCACTGCAGATGGCCCACCAGGGCCTCCAGGGGGATGCGGCGGAAATCGAAGCGCTGGCAGCGGCTCAGGATGGTGGGCAGCACCCGCTGGGGATCTGTGGTGGCCAGCACGAACACCACCCGCGGCGGCGGTTCCTCCAGGGTCTTGAGCAGGGCGTTGAAGGCGGCGGTGGAGAGCATGTGGCACTCGTCCACCACGTAGACCTTCCAGCGGGCCTGGACCGGGGCGAAGCGCGACCGTTCGATCAGCTCCCGGATGTTGTCGACGCCGGTGTTGGAGGCGGCGTCGATCTCGATCACATCGAGGGCGTTGCCGGCGGCGATGTCGAGGCACAGCTGGCAGCGTCCGCAGGGTTCCGGGGTCGGTCCCGGGCTGGCCAGGCAATTGAGCGAACGGGCCAGGATCCGGGCGCTGGAGGTCTTGCCCGTGCCCCGGGGGCCGCTGAACAGATAGGCCGGAGCGATGCGGTTCTGGAGCAGGGCCTGGCTGAGGGTGTCGGCCACCGCCTTCTGGCCCACCAGCTGGTCGAAGCGCTGCGGCCGGTACTTGTGATGAAGGGGCTCGTAGGCCTGGACCATGCACCCTGCCCTGACCGGATAGGGAGCCTAAGGCGGGCCGCCATCGG
This sequence comes from Synechococcus sp. BA-120 BA3, assembly GCF_034931285.1. Classification (NCBI taxonomy): domain Bacteria; kingdom Bacillati; phylum Cyanobacteriota; class Cyanophyceae; order Synechococcales; family Synechococcaceae; genus Synechococcus; species Synechococcus sp. BA-120 BA3. The sequence goes on along the minus strand of NZ_JAYGHZ010000278.1, from coordinate 9,675 downwards.
CCGGATCGTGGCCCGCCGGCTCCAGCAGCCGCTGCAGCCTGTCCTCCATCTCCTCCACCGCGGCCAGCTGGTCGGCCAGGTTCTGCCCCGCCAGGCGCAGCCGCTCGAAGGGGTCGCTGCCCGTGGTGAGGCTGCCGTCCGCTTCGCCCCAGCGCCGTTCGGCCCGGGCCAGCTCCTCCTCCAGGCGTTCCTGCAACCGCTGGCGCAGGCCATCGAGCTGCTCCAGGCTGCGCCTGGCGAGTTCGCGGCCCCGGTCCAGCTGCTCGGGATCGAGGCTGCCGGCCAGGGTCTCGGCGAGGGACTGGCCCTGGCGCAGCAGCACCCGCGCTCCGGTGAGCAGGGCCGCCGGCACGAACTGGCCCAGGGCCAGGGCGCCGAGGCTGCCCGTGTGCAGCCAGTCCTCCACCTGGGCGCTGCGATGCCGGCCGGTCTTGCACCAGTGGGCGAAATGCTCGCAGTTGTTGAACAGCAGGTTGTAGCGCTGCTCCCCGATGCGGCCCATGGCCCGCCGCAGGGTGACCCCCACCGGCGAGCAGGCCCCCTCCGGGTAGCTCACGGCGCTGATGGGCTGTCCGCGGCTGAAGTCCTGCAGGGGGCTGCGCAGGATTTCCCGGCCCTCCAGATAGTGGGCCACGCTGCCGTCCCCCAGGTCGATGCCGTGGTGCAGGAACAGGCCGTGCTGGCGGGGGGCCTGCAGATGATCGGCGGCGGCCAAGGAGCGGATCGGAACAGGGGGACTCCGCTCAGCATCGCGTCACCGGTGCGGCGGCCGATTCCCTCCGGGAGTGGGGATAGCCGCTCACCGGGGTGCCGCTTCCCCGTGGGCATCGCTGCCCCTGCCGGTTCCCCGGATGCGCTTGAGGAGGTGGAGCACGGTGGCCCGCCGCTGCCCCAGGAGCCAGAGCCGCTCCACCGTCCGGTAGCCGCCGTAGCGGTGGCCGCGCCAGTCGAGCAGGCGGGCCAGGCCGCGGCCGTAGCTCGGCCATGGCCTCGAAAAGCGGATCGCCCGCCGCACGTTCGCCGTCAGCCGTTCCGTGCTCAGGTGCTTCGCCTGCTCCACCAGGTGGGCGAAGGAGTGGTCCTTCCAGCCCCCCGCCGACCAGAAGTGCCAGATCACGGCCTCCGGGGAGAGGTCCCAGGCGGGCTGGACCATGGTGTTGAAGGCGTTCGGCAGCGTGGCCAGGCTCACCAGGCCGCGCTGCAGGGTGGCGTTGAAGGAGGGCTGATCCTTCAGCAGCTCCCCGGCCCGCACGCCCTCCTGCCAGAGCCGGTGCCATTCGGCGAAGAAGGTGTGGACGGTGGGGGTGTCCTTCCAGCAGAAGACGCCGCTGTTGAAGTACCGCGTCAGGTCCAGCGGCCAGCCCAGCTCCAGGGCCTGGATCACATGGGGGAGGGTCCGGAGATGCGCGTCCATGTCCCAGCGGTTGTAGTCAGGGACGGCGGCGACCTCCCAGTCGCCGCGGGGGAGGGCCGTGAGGGAGCCCCGAACGAGGGTGTCGGCGTCGATGTGGATCCCTCCCCCACGGAGGAAGCGGGGCAGCTGGGTCTTGATCCAGCGATGGCGGTAGATCAGCGATCCCTCCGGCGCCTGCACCGTCTCGACGCTGTCACAGAGTCCCGGCAGACGATGGCCGCACTCCTGAAGCCGTCGTGCGCTTTCGCTGTCACAGACCAGGCGGACGGGCAGGGAGGGATTGGTGAGCTTCAGCGACAGAATCGAGACCAGCGCCATGTCGGCGTAGACCTCGGATCCCTCGCGCACCGTGACGAGGTAGACCGCCTGGTTGGACACAGCTCCGTGTCAGGCCGTGGCCTGTTCACCCCGGTGGCCGTCGAGGTCGGCGGCGGCACTGATCGGCAGCACTTTGGCCTTGCTGCGCTGCTCCACCAGCTCCCGGGTGATGGTGAAGGTCTGCACGTCGCGGCGGGAGGGCAGGTCGTACATGACGTCGAGCATCAGCTCCTCGACGATGCCCCGCAGGGCCCGGGCGCCGGTCTTGCGGCGGTGGGCTTCGGCGGCGATGGCCTCGACGGCTCCGGGCTCGAATTCGAGCCGCACGTTGTCCATGCTCAGCAGCGTCTGGAACTGCTTCACCAGGGCGTCCCGGGGTTCGGTGAGGATCGCCTCCAGGGCGCTGGTGTCGAGGGGTTCGAGCACCGCACTCACCGGCAGCCGGCCGATGAACTCGGGGATCAGGCCGTAGCGCACCAGATCCTCCGGTTCGAGGTGGCGCATCACCTCGCTGGACTGCCTGTCCTTGCCGGCGCGCACGCGACTGCGGCCGTCGGCGGGCAGGAAGCCGATCGCGTTGCGGCCCATGCGCTTCTGGACCAGGTCCTCCAGCCCCACGAAGGCGCCGCCGCAGATGAACAGCACCTGGCTGGTGTCGATCTGGATGCAGTCCTGGTAGGGGTGCTTGCGGCCGCCCTGGGGGGGCACGTTGGCCACGGTGCCCTCCAGCATCTTGAGCAGGGCCTGCTGCACCCCCTCACCGGAGACGTCGCGGGTGATCGAGGGGTTCTCGCTCTTGCGGGCGATCTTGTCGATCTCGTCGATGTAGATGATGCCCCGCTGGGCCTGTTCGACGTCCAGATCCGCCTTCTGGAGCAGGCGCAGCAGGATGTTCTCCACGTCCTCGCCCACGTAGCCCGCTTCGGTGAGGGTGGTGGCATCGGCCACCGCGAAGGGCACGTCGAGCATCTCCGCCAGGGACTGGGCCAGGAGGGTCTTGCCGCAGCCGGTGGGGCCGATCAGCAGGATGTTCGACTTGTGCAGGCGGGTGGCCGTCTGATCCGTCTCGCCCTTGCCGTCCCCCTGCCAGGCCAGCCGCTTGTAGTGGTTGTACACGGCCACGGCCAGCACCTTCTTGGCCTCCTCCTGGCCCACCACCTGCTGGTCGAGGAAGCTCTTGATCTCCTGGGGCCGGGGGATGGTGGCCAGGGTGGGGGCGGGCCGGGCCGACTTCTTCGCCGGGGTCTTGCGGCCCCCGTCGGCCATGGGCCGGCCCGGGGGGCCATGGCCGTGGTGCTCGACCAGCTCCTCGTCGAGGATCTCGTTGCAGAGATCGATGCACTCGTCGCAGATGTAGACGCCAGGCCCCGCGATCAGCTTGCGCACCTGTTCCTGGGACTTGCCGCAGAAGGAGCACTTCAGATGGGCGTCGAACTTGGCCATCGGCAAGGAGGCGGCGGGAGCGGCGGTGGACGCCCTGGGTATGGCGGCAGGTTGGACCTGCCCCCAGGATCGACCCCAGCCGTCGATTTGTCAGTCGTTCCTGAAGTTCTAAGGGACGACGGGGGCTGGGGCGTCATCGACCACCCGGTCGATGAGTCCGTATTCAACCGCCTCCGCCGGGGAAAGGAAGTAGTCCCGGTCGGTATCTTCAGCGATCTTGTCCAGCGGCTGGCCGGTGTGCTCCGCCATCAGGCCGTTGAGGGTGTCCTTCAGAAAGAGGATCTCCCGGGCCTGGATCTCGATGTCCACCGCCTGGCCCTGGGCGCCCCCCAGGGGCTGGTGGATCATGATCCGGGCATTGGGCAGGGCCAGGCGCTTGCCGGGCGCCCCGCCGGTGAGCAGGAAGGCCCCCATGCTGGCGGCCAGTCCATAGCAGATGGTGACCACGTCCGGCGCCACCTGCTGCATGGTGTCGTAGATGGCCAGGCCGGAGGTCACCGAACCGCCCGGGGAGTTGATGTAGATCTGGATGTCCTTCTCGGGATCCTCGGCTTCCAGGAACAGCAGCTGGGCCACCAGGGAATCGGCCACCTGGTCGTCGATGCCCGTGCCGAGGAAGATGATCCGCTCCCGCAGCAGCCGGGAATAGATGTCGAAGGCCCGGTCACCGCGGCCGGACTGCTCCACCACCGTGGGCAGCACCCCAGGAGCGGCGGTGGGGCTCGGAGCGACCATCCCGTTCCAGGGCATCGGCCCCTGCCAGAGGTTGTTCACGGGGTGGGTCCGCGCCCCCGACGGGCCCGCCAGGGCGGCGGGCAGCCAGTCGGGGATCAGGGGCGGTCGGGCGTCGATCACGCGGTTTCGCTGGCGGACGGTGGGAGTGGCCTCAATCTATGGCTGGGCGTCGTCCTCCCGGGCCTTGGCCCCGGCGGCTCCCTTCTTCGCCTTGGCGGCCTTGGCGGGTTTGGGCGAAGCTTCTTCGCTGGCCTCAGGCCCGTCCTCCGCCGGGGCCTCCTCCGCTGCGGGGGCCTTGTCGGTGATGGTGCTGTTGGCCTCGAGCCACTCGAGCAGCTTCTCCTTCAGCAGGTCTTCGGCCACGGCCAGCCGCAGACGCTCCGGGTCGATGGCGGCGCTGTCGCTCAGGCCCTTGCGGATCTCGGCCAGCCTGGCCTCCAGGTCGGCGGCGGGCACCTCGATCTGCTCGGCCGCGGCCAGGGCCTTGAGTGCCAGGCTGCGCCGCAGCCGCTGCTCGGCCTCGGGCCGGGAGGTGTCCATGAGGCTGCGCACCAGATCGGGGGTGAACAGCTTCTTGACGTCCATGCCCTGCTGGGAGATCTGACCGGCGGTCTGCTCGATCAGGTTGCGCACCTCCTGCTGGATCAGGGTCTCGGGCAGCTCCACCTCCAGCTCCTCCACCAGGACCGTCAGCAGGGCCTCGTGGCGGTTGGCGCGATGGCGGCGCTCGGCGTCCTCCCGCAGGCGGGTCTCCAGGTCGGCGCGGAGTTCGGCCAGGGTCGGCTTGTCGCTGGCCTGCTGGGCGAAGGCGTCGTCGAGGGCCGGCAGTTCCCGGGTCTTCAGTTCCAGCAGGGTGATGGCGAACAGGGCCTCCCGGCCCGCCGCCTGCTCCTGGGGGTAGCTGTCGGGGAAGCGGCAGGAGACGTCGCGGCTGTCGCCGACGGCCATGCCGATGATGCCGGCCACGAAGCCGGGGATCATGCGCCCCTCCTCCAGCTCCACTTCCATCCCGTCGCTGCTGCCGCCTTCGATGGCTTCGCCGGTGTCGACGAAGGTGCCGCGGAAGGCGATCTGGGCCACATCACCCTCGGCGGCGGGCCGGTCCTCCACCGGCACCAGGGTGGCCAGCTGCCGGCGCGACTGCTCGATCAGTTCGTCGACCCGGGCCGGGTCGAAGGGCACGGGCTCCGCCTCGGCCTTGAAGCCCTTGGTGCTGCGCAGGCTGGGGGTGGGCTCCACGTCCATCTCCAGGGTGATGGTGAGCTCCTCCCCGGGCGTGAAGCGCTCCAGCACCCGCTCGAAGGCTTCGCTGAGTTCGGGCCGGCCGATGGCCTCGATGGCCTCCTGCTGCATCGCCTCCCGCACGACCGCATCGACCAGGTCCTCGAGGGCGGTGGCGCGGATCCGCAGTGGTCCGATCTGCTGCAGCAGCACAGGCCGGGGCACCCGTCCCTTGCGGAAGCCGGGCAGCTTGACGCTGCGGCTCAGCTTCTCCAGGGCGGTCTCGTAGCTCTTCTGGCTGCGCCCCGCAGGCACGGCGACCTCCACCGCCAGACGGCTTCCGGGGCGCGGGGAGGTGGTCACCCGGAGGTTGGCTTCGGTGCTGGCGGCAGGACTCATGAAATGGGGCTCGCTTCGGGCAGCCCCCCATCCTAGAAACTGGCCGTTCCGGGCCTCTGCCACGTATTGTGCGATCGACGCACCGGCGCGCCCATATCTCCAACTGAAGAGTTCCATCCGGCCACCAGGTCGGAGGTCTTGTCTCAGGCTCCCGCCCCCGGGGCCCCACGCCCCATCTGTTTCCCGATCCCCTCCCAGGGTTTTCTTCCGGGCCCCGTCTTCAGTCAGCAGGCCCGCTCCCGCCCCGCCCCCGTCCCGTTTCCCCCCGTTGACCGTCTCAGCGACCCTTCCCTCCCCTCCGCGCCACCTGCCTTCGCGGCCGCTGCGCATCGCCATCCTCGGCGCCACGGGAGCCGTGGGCCAGGAGCTGCTGGTGCTGCTGCAGGAGCGGGGCTTTCCGGTGGCGGAGCTGCGGCCCCTGGCGTCGCCGCGCTCGGCGGGCCAGGACCTGGACTGGCGGGGTGAGCGCCTGCGGGTGCAGCCGGTCGGCGCCGACGCCTTCGAGGGCATCGACCTGGTGCTGGCCTCGGCCGGCGGTTCGGTGTCCCGGCAGTGGGCGCCGGTGGCCGTGGCCGCCGGCGCCGTGGTGATCGACAACTCCAGTGCCTTCCGGATGGATCCGGCCGTGCCCCTGGTGGTGCCCGAGGTGAATCCCCAGGCCGCCTTCGCCCACAGCGGGATCATCGCCAATCCCAACTGCACCACGATCCTGCTGACCCTGGCCCTGGCCCCCCTGGCGGCCCGGCGGCCGATCCGGCGGGTGGTGGTCAGCACATACCAGTCGGCCAGCGGCGCCGGCGCCCGGGCCATGGAGGAGCTGCGCGACCTGAGCCGCACCGTGCTGGACGGGGGCGAGCCGGTGAGCACCGTGCTGCCCCATTCGCTGGCCTTCAACCTCTTCCTGCACAACTCGCCCCTGCAGCCCTCTGGCTACTGCGAGGAGGAGCTCAAGATGCTCCACGAGACCCGCAAGATCATGGGTCTCCCCGATCTGCGCCTGACGGCCACCTGCGTGCGGGTGCCGGTGCTGCGGGCCCATTCCGAGGCCGTCAACATCGCGTTCGACGAGCCCTTCCCCGTGGCGGAGGCCCGTGCCCTGCTGGCGGCCGCCCCCGGGGTGGAGCTGATCGAGAACTTCGAGACCAACCGCTTCCCCATGCCCACCGACGTCACCGGTCGCGATCCGGTGGCCGTGGGCCGCATCCGCCAGGATCTGAGTGATCCCCGGGCCCTGGAGCTCTGGCTCTGCGGTGACCAGATCCGCAAGGGTGCCGCCCTCAACGCCATCCAGATCGCCGAACTGCTGCGGGATCCCGCCGCGGCCGATGCCGCCGCCGGAGGTGCCGCTTGAGCACGGCCACCCTGACGGCGCCGAGCACGGCCCCCTCCCCCGAGGCCCCCTTCGGGCGGGTGCTCACCGCCATGGTGACCCCCTTCCAGCCGGATGGGGCCGTCGATCTGGAGCTGGCGGCCCGGCTGGCGGACCATCTGGTCAGCCACGGTTCCGACGGCCTGGTGCTGTGCGGCACCACCGGCGAGTCCCCGACCCTCACCTGGCAGGAGCAGCACGAGCTCTTCGCCGCCGTGAAGGGGGCGGTGGGCAGCCGCGCCACCCTGCTGGCCGGCAGCGGCAGCAACTGCACCGCCGAAGCCGTGGAAGCCACCGGTGAGGCCGCGGCCCTCGGCGCCGACGGCGCCCTGGTGGTGGTGCCCTACTACAACAAGCCACCCCAGGAGGGCCTGGAAGCCCATTTCCGCGCCGTGGCCCAGGCGGCCCCGGAGCTGCCCCTGATGCTGTACAACATCCCCGGCCGCACCGGCTGCAGCCTGGCCCCGGACACCACGGCCCGCCTGCTCGACGAGGCCAACGTGGTGGGCTTCAAGGCCGCCAGCGGCACCACCGAGGAGGTCAGCCGGCTGCGGGAGCTCTGCGGCGATCGCCTGGCGATCTACAGCGGCGACGACGCCCTCACCCTGCCGATGCTGGCGGTGGGTGCGGTGGGCGTGGTCAGCGTGGCCAGCCACCTGGTGGGTCCGCGGATCCGGGCCATGCTCCAGGCCTTCCTCAGCGGCGACATCGCCACCGCCCTCGACGAGCACCAGCAGCTGCTGCCCCTCTGCCGGGCGCTCTTCTGCACCACCAATCCCATCCCCGTCAAAGCCGCCCTGGAGATCTGCGGCTGGCCGGTGGGTGCCCCCCGACTTCCCCTGCTTTCCGCCGATACCGCCGTGCGACAGCGCCTTTCCTCGATCCTGGCTGCCCTGCGTCCCACCTGACGCCAAGGCTGATGTCCAGAGTCACCTCCGCTTCCGCTTCCCGTTCCTTTCCATCGCCACCCCTGAGTCCCTAACTACATGTCCAGTCAGAACGTCAATCCCATCGTCCGCTCCGGCAACGGCGCCAAAGCCAAGCACCAGGGCCTGCGCGTCATCCCCCTGGGCGGCCTGCACGAGATCGGCAAGAACACCTGCGTCTTCGAATACGGCGATGAGCTGATGCTCGTCGATGCCGGTCTCGCCTTCCCCAGCGATGGCATGCATGGCGTCAACGTGGTGATGCCCGACACCAGCTACCTGCGCGAGAACCAGAAGCGCATCCGCGGCATGGTCGTCACCCACGGCCACGAAGATCACATCGGCGGCATCCCACACCACCTCAAGAACTTCAACATCCCCATCATCTACGGCCCCCGGCTGGCCATGTCGATGCTCCAGGGCAAGATGGAGGAGGCGGGCGTCACCGACCGCACCACCATCCAGACGGTGGGCCCACGGGATGTGGTGCATGTGGGCCAGCATTTCAAGGTGGAGTTCATCCGCAACACCCACTCGATGGCCGACAGCTTCACGCTGGCCATCACCACCCCCGTCGGCGTCATCATCTTCACCGGTGACTTCAAGTTCGACCACACCCCCGTCGATGGCGAGACCTTCGACATCCAGCGCCTGGCCCACTACGGCGAGCAGGGGGTTCTGTGCCTGTTCAGCGATTCCACCAACGCCGAGATCCCCGGTTTCACCCCGCCGGAGCGGGCCGTGTTCCCGAACCTGGACCGCCACATCAGCCAGGCCGACGGCCGGGTGATCATCACCACCTTCGCCAGCTCGATTCATCGTGTCTCGATGATTCTCGAACTGGCGATGAAGAACGGACGCAAGGTGGGGCTGCTGGGCCGCTCGATGCTCAACGTGATCGCCAAGGCACGGGAGCTCGGCTACATGCGTGCCCCCGATGATCTGTTCGTGCCGATCAAGCAGATCCGCGACCTGCCCGACCGTGAAACCCTGCTGCTGATGACCGGCAGCCAGGGCGAGCCTCTGGCGGCCCTCAGCCGCATCTCCCGCGGCGAGCATCCCCAGGTGCAGGTGAAGTCCACCGACACGATCATCTTCTCGGCCAGCCCGATCCCCGGCAACACCATCTCGGTGGTGAACACCATCGACCGGCTGATGATGATGGGCGCCAAGGTCGTCTACGGCAAGGGCGAGGGCATCCACGTCTCCGGCCACGGCTGCCAGGAAGACCACAAGCTGATGCTGGCGCTGGCCAAGCCGAAGTTCTTCGTGCCCGTGCATGGTGAGCACCGCATGCTCGTCTGCCACGCCAAGACGGCCCACTCAATGGGGATTCCAGCCGACCACACCCTGATCATTGACAACGGCGACGTGGTCGAACTCACCCCCGATACCATCAACAAGGGTGAACCGGTGAAGGCCGGCATCGAGCTGCTCGACGCCTCCCGCAACGGCATCGTCGATGCCCGGGTGCTCAAGGAGCGCCAGCAGCTGGCCGAGGACGGTGTCATCACCCTGCTGGCGGTGATCACCACCGACGGCGTGATGGCAGCGCCGCCACGGGTCAACCTGCGTGGTGTGGTCACGGCCGCCGATGCCCGCAAGCTCTCGGTCTGGGCCGAGCGGGAGATCACCTGGGTGCTGGAGAACCGCTGGAACCAGCTGGCCCGAAACACCGGTGGTAAGGCCCCCGACGTCGACTGGGTGGGTGTGCAGCGGGAGGTGGAGGTGGGCCTGCAGCGCCGCCTGCGCCGCGAGCTGCAGGTGGACCCGCTGATCATCTGCCTGGTGCAGCCCGCCCCGGCCGGCACCCCGGCCTACAAGGGCCGGGCCGATGCCGAGCCCGACAC
>NZ_JAYGHZ010000277.1:0-14570 GCF_034931285.1 Synechococcus sp. BA-120 BA3 | reverse complement strand
GGAGATGTGTATAAGGGCCAGGGCCGGAGGGGAGCGCCTGGTGCTGCTCGGCCTGATGGCCCTGCGCGATCCGCCCCGGCCGGAGGTGCCCGATGCTGTGGCCCGCGGCCGTGGGGCCGGCATCCGGCCGGTGATGGTCACCGGCGACCACCCCCTGACGGCGCGCGCGATCGGCGAGGCCATCGGCCTGGCGGAACCGGGCAGCCCGATCGTTCAGGGTCCGGAGCTGGAGGGCCTCGACGCGGCGGCGCTCGCAGCCCTGGTGCAACGGACCAGCCTCTTCGCCCGGGTGGTGCCGGAGCAGAAGCTGCGCATCGTGCAGGCCCTCCAGGCCACGGGCGCGGTGGTGGCCATGACCGGCGACGGGGTCAATGACGCCCCGGCCCTGCGCCAGGCGCACGTCGGGGTGGCCATGGGCATCAGCGGCTCGGACGTGAGTCGGGAGGCGGCCGACGTGGTGCTGCTGGACGACAACTTCGCCTCAATCGTCAATGCGGTGGAGGAAGGCCGGCAGGTGTACGCCAACATCCGCCGCTTCGTGCGTTTCATCCTGGGCTGCAACCTGGGCGAACTGATCACCATCGGCTCGGCCCCGCTGCTCGGGCTGGCCCTCACCCCCCTGCAGATCCTCTGGATCAACCTGGTGACCGACGGACTGCCGGCGCTGGCCCTTGCCCTGGGCCCGCCGGCGGAGGATCTGATGCGCCAGCCGCCGATCGAGCCCGGCGAATCGATCCTCGCCCGGGGTCTGGGCAGCGCCATCCTGCGCATCGGGGTGGTCTTCGGTGCCCTGGTGGTGGCGCTGATGGTGGTGGCCGCCCGGCTGGGACGGCCCTGGCAGACGATGGCCTTCACCACCCTCTGCCTGGCCCAGCTGGGCCATGCCCTCTCCGCCGGCAGCGATCGGGCCCTGTGGCGCACCCCGCCCCTGGCCAACCCCTGGCTGCTGGGGGCGGTGCTGGCCAGCGCCGCCCTGCAGCTGCTGCTCCTCTATCTGGCGCCCCTGGCCCGCTTCTTCGGCGTCACCCCCCTGAATGCGATCGAGCTGGCGGCCTGCGGGGGCGTCAGCCTGGTATTCATCGCCTACCTGGAGCTCGAGAAGTGGTGGAGCCGTTAGGGGCCTGCGCCATGCTGGACACCACCGCCGACTCCGCCGGCCCATGAGCCTCGATCAGGCCCGCTCCTTTCTGGCCCGGATGCAGGACGACCAGCCCCTGCGCGCCGAGGTGCTGGCCGCGGCCACCGCCGACGACGTCGCCCAGATCGCCGCCGGCAGGGGCTTCGACTTCTCGGGCGATGAGCTGCTGCGGCTGTCGGGAAAGAAGGTCGGCCGGGTCACGGTGACCAAGCAGGACATCCCCGGGGAATACAACTGAGGCGGCCTTCCGGCGCCGGCGGTCAGGCAACCGCCAGCCGGCGCCACTGGCTGCGGAACCTGGGCGGAACCGGATGGGGTTCGTAATCCCTCGGGTCGCTCGGTCCGTGGCTGAGCACGGCATTGACAAGCAGGGCAGGGATCCGGCCCCGGTTGATGGCGCCATGGGGCACCCCGGGGGGAATGCAGACCCAGGTGGCCTCGTCCTCCCGCAGGGGGATGCGGCGCAGCTGGCGGTTCTGGAGCACGACCAGGTCGATCGCCCCCCGCAGCACCAGCAGCTGATCGGTCTGGAAGCGGTGGCAGAAGAGTTCGAAGGCGTCGCCCCTGGCGATCTCGGCGATCAGGGTCTCGTCGCTGGTGCGGGGGGCGGAGAAGAGGGCATCGCCGTGGAGGGTGCGCTGCACGGGCACGAGCTCGACGGTTCTGGACAGGACGGCGCGGGACGGGGCCATGGCGATCACGTCAATATCGTGAACTTTCGCGACCGTTTCCCCGGGCGGGCGTCGTATCAGCTACCGACACCGACACCTGTCAGGATTCACGCGCCGATGGCGTCCCGGCTGCATCGGCGAAGCGCCGGTTCACCTCGTTCCAGTTCACCAGCGACCACCAGGCGGCGACGTAGTCCGGCCGGCGGTTCTGGTAGTCGAGGTAGTAGGCGTGCTCCCACACATCCAGACCCAGGAGGGGCACGCCCCGCTCGATGCCCGGCAGATCCATCAGCGGATTGTCCTGGTTGGCGGTGCTGGTGATCGCCAGGCTGCCGTCGGGTCTCCGGATCAGCCAGGCCCATCCCGAGCCGAAGCGATCGGTCGCCACCTGGGCGAAGCGCTGCTGCAGCGCTTCAGGCGAGCCGAAGGCCGCGGTGATCGCCGCGGTCAGCTCCGGGGAAGGGGCACCGCCCTGGCCCGGGGGCGCCATCACCCGCCAGAAAAGGGAATGGTTGTAGTGGCCGCCGCCGTTGTTGCGCACGGCGGCCGGGTAGCGGGAGATCCGACCCTGCAGGTCCTCCAGCGACAGCTGGCCCAGCTCGGGATGGTCGGCGATCCGGGCGTTGAGGTTGGCCACGTAGGCCGCGTGGTGGCGGTCGTGGTGGATCGTCATCGTGGTGGGCTCGATCGCCGGTGCCAGGGCATCGACCGGGTAGGGCAGCGGCGGCAGCACGTAGGCCGCCAGTGCCGGCCGCGGGCCGACCACCATCAAGGCCAGGCCCAGCCATGCGGCAAGGGAGCAGGCCCGCAGCGCGCGGAGCAAGGAAGGCAGGGCCATGGGCCTGGCGGTGAGCAACCGATCCGGTTCTAACCGCCGCCCCGCCTCACCGGCTCCAGCGGACCCGGAGCGGGGCCCCTCCCTCCGGCCAGTCCGCCTCCATCGTTCCGGCGAAGGCATCCAGCAGGGCGACCGCCACCCCATGGGTGACGTGGGTGCCGGTGTAGGTCACCAGCACCCGGCCATGGGCCGGATCCGCCTGCAGCGCCATCCGGCGCTCAAGGGGATGCTCCTGGCGGAAACGGGTCTCGGTGTGGTCCAGCAGGCGCAGGATCTCCTCGTCGTGGGCCGCCAGGAAGGAACCCCCGAGGCTGAGCTCTCCGGCCGGCATCCGGTCATGGATGCGGCGACAGGCCGGGCAGCGGTGGGGCTTCGCGCCCGGCTCCGCCGCTCGCCAGCTCCAGCGCCCCCGGTGAACGCTCGCACCACAGTCCGGACAGACGCTGGGCTGCACGGGCAGGCCCTCCTCCCGGTAGGGATCGGACCGGTGACCGGCTTCCATGCCGTCGTGACGCGGCAGGTGGACGCCACCGGACCTGGGGGATGGGATCGCCATCGCATGCTCCTGGAAACCTCACGTCACCCTTAGGAAGCCACGGGGGTGAGCGCGTAAGGATTCCAGCGCAGCGTCACGAAAGGGGACCAGGGCCGCCGGGGACTGAGGGCACCACGACCAGACCCAGCAGCAGGGTGAGCGGCGGCAGGCCGCCCATGGCCGGGGTGACGACCAGCCAGCGGAGAATCAGCACCTGGTCCAGGGGATGGTCACAGCGGCTGGTGTCATGCAAGTCCGCCCAGGCGAAGCCCCAGGACGTGCACCTATCGACCAGGGCCTTCGGCATCGCGACCTCGCGGATCGGCGTCCGCCTCCATGCTGGCCCCTGAAGCGACTCAGGGACGCAGCAGATCCGCCACCAGCGGATCGAGGGCCGCCGGGTGGCGCAGCAGCTGCTGGTGGGTCCAGACCGGGAGCATCCGCCGCGGCCCGATGGGCAGCACCGCCCGCCAGCCCGGCACCACCATCAGGTCGAAGACCGTGGCATAGCTGCGGCAGTCGATCCCCTGCAGTTTGGAGAGGTCGGCATTGAGTTCCCGCAGCAGCGGGCTGCCCGCCTTGAGATCGGCGATGCCGGCCAGCGGCCTGCGGGGCCAGGGCTGCGCCACCAGGGTCCCCTGCTGGGGACTGCCGAGGCTGATGAACCGGCGGGTGCGGGCATGGCCGCCCATCCGCTGGATCCAGGTGCGGGCGATGACGCCGCCCATGGAGAAACCCAGGATGTCGAGCGGCTCCTCGCTCCCGAAGGCCGCCTCGATCGCGGCAGCGAGCCGCTGGGCCGAGATCTCGACCGGGGCGACCCCGAAGCGGAGCGGCAGGGCCGGTTTCAGCAGGGGCTGGCGCCTGCCGGCCAGCTGGCGGTCGAGCCGGTCGAAGACCCGTGGGGTGTCGAACAGCCCGTGGACCAGCACCAGCGGCGGCCCGTGGGGAACTTCAGGGCCGGAGGTCATGGCAGCGGCGGGCGGAACCGGACCATCCTGAGCCGCAACCCGAGGAAGGTATGGAAGGGGGTTCCATCGGCGGACGGTCGTTCAGCGGGCCGGCTTCCGGTCTCGCGGCTGAACGGTCGTTCCCTGGGTCGGTGGACAGCTGGCTGGCAGGGCTCTTGGCGTGGAATCGATGGCCAGCATCGATGCCTGAATGGATGCTTGGAGCGATGACGGGGTGCCTGGTGGGTGGCGGCAGGCTTACTTGATCAGGGAGGTGCCGGGAGCTTCGAGCGTCCGGATGATGCTGCCGCTGGTCTGGGATGTGGGGTTGATGCCCGCCGAGGAATCGGCCTTCGACTCGGGGAAGGGGATCACGACGATGGAAATCAGGAAGGCGGCGCCGCTGATGGCGGCGACTGCCAGCTGGGCTACCGGGCTCACAGGGTCCATGGCCGTCGTTTCACTGCTCCTTAAGAATACACCAAGTCATCGCTCATGGCCATGGTCAGCGCAGCGGTGCTGCTGCAACCCTGCCGCGATCCAGCTGACGCGCCGGAAAATCCGGCTGCGACGGGCCTTTCGGGAGGTGACGCCCCGTCCCCACGGCCCTCCGCCGTCAAGGCGCCGCCATCCCCTGGCCCGCCCGCGGGCCGCCGATAAACTGAAAAAGTGAGGAGAACATCGGTGACAGGCCCCACGGGACCCGCCCCCCAGGACCCACCCCAGATGAACCGCTATGAGGCGCTGGCCGAGCGCTGGCGGCTGCAGAGCAACAGGACCGACGAGCTTCACGAGACCCTCCGCACCCATTCCTATCTGCTGCTCACCGAGCTGGCGGCGGAGCTGGGGGTGGAGGCAAGGACCTGGAAGGAGCAGAGGAATCCCTTCCATCGCCGCTACGTCGAGTACCGGCTCTCCCCCTTTCCCGGATCGGAAGGGGAGACCCGGATCGACCGCTACACCCCGAAGGGCGAGCTGGAATTCGCCATCGTCCTCACCTTCGATCACGGGGAGGACCAGTTCCCCAAGACCCGCTTCCTGGTGCCCCTGGCCACCCGCATGTACCGGCAGCACCCCCAGTTCTGCCTGTGGGATCCGGTCGCGGCGGCTCCCCTGGAGGGTTTCCTCTGGGTGGCCACACGCCCTGCCGTGATCCAGGACATCCTCAGCGTGCTGGATCGGGAGCTGGCCATCGACCCGTTCGAAGGGCCACCGACGCCACCGCGGCTCGGTTGCCTCTAAGCAGCCCGCAGGGCAACGCCACAGGCCTCAGGCCAGCACCGGAAAGCACCCCCTGAGGCCGCTGACGAGCATCTGGACGGCGATGGCGCTCAGCAGCAGACCCATCAGGCGGCTGATCACCTTCTCCTGGAGTTCCCCCAGGGCCTGGCGCAGGGGCATCGAGGCGATCAGCAAGAGATAGATGAGAATCGCCAGCAAGCCGATCACACCACTGAGGGCGAGCCGACCCTGCCAGGCGGCGGGGGCATCGGCCACCACCAGGGAGATGGCCCCCGGGCCGGCCAGCAGCGGCAGGCCGATCGGCACCACGCCGGCACTGTCCTCAGTGCCGTCCAGGGAGCCGTGGCTCACCTCCCGCCCATCGATCAGGCGCAGCCCGATCGGCAGCAGGATCAGTCCGCCAGCCACCCGGAAGGCCTCCAGGGTGATGCCGAACAGGTCCAGCAGACCCTGGCCCCACCAGCAGGCGGCGATCAGGGCACACAGGAAGGTGAGCACGGCCAGGCGGCTGATCCGGCGGATCCGCACGGGGTTGCCCCCACCGGCCTCCACCACCACCGGCAGCAGGCCGATCGGCGAGCTGATCGCCAGCAGACCGACGGCCGTGTTGATCAGGGACATGGGGGCCCCGGGGAGACCGGCAGAGCGACGTCCATCATCGGAGCCCCGGGGGGCCGCCACGCCGGTCACATCCGGTCATCACCCCGTGGCCCCGGCCCCATTGCATCGGTGGCGAGCGCCGGTTGACTGGCGGGGCCCTCCACGCTCGACCCATGACCGTCACTCGAGCCCGGCTTCGACGGCGAGCCTGCCAGGCCTCTCCCCTGCTCCTGGCCCTGCTGCTTCCCGCCCCGGCGGCGGCCACCACTTATCAGGCCCTCTGCGGCAACAACCCCTGCAGCATCAACCTCGACACCAACGGCATCGGGGACAGGAAGAGCTTCATCCCCATCGGCCGGATCGCCCGCTGGTACGCGGGCGGGCAGGAGACCTTCGACAGCACCAACGGCACGGTGGGAGCCGTGGGTGGCGGCACCGCCGGGGCCATCGCCGGTGGCCTGCTGCTGGGCCCGATCGGCCTGGTGGGGGGCATGGTGGGCGGGGCCCTGGCCGGATCCAGGGCCGGCAAGACGGCGGACCTCTACTTCACGGTAGTGGGCTACGACAGCGGCGGCGACAAGACGACGCTCAACTTCCGCTTCGTGAATCCGAGGCCCGCCAACCAGCTGAAGCAGGAACTGGCCGTGCTGACAGGCCTGGCCATGGGGGAGACCCGTTCCCTGGCGGAACTGCAACGCCAACGGGACGGCCTGCCCCAGCGGCTCGGCAACGGCGCCGGGCCGCAGTCGATTCCCTCCCAGTCCTACGTGTCGCCCTCCCGTTACCGCTGAGCCTCGGCCGCCAGCTGATCCAGGGCCTGCTGCATGGTGGCGGTCACCTGCTGATAGCAGGCCGCCACGTAGGCCCGGTCGCGGCTGGCGGCATGGCCGCTGCGCTCCAGGCGGATCGGCGGGCACACCCGCGTGTGGATCCGCACCGGCAGGGGCAGGTTGAGCAGCGGCCCGAGGGCCAGGCCCCAGGGGAGGCCCAGGTAGAGGGGCATCACCTCGGGATCGATGCCGAACAGCCAGGGCATCCCCCGCTCGTGCAGCGCCCGGAACTGGGGGTAGAGGTCCTCCAGCACCACCAGGGTGTCGTGGGCCCCCCAGGAGATCACCGGGACGATCGGCAGGTCGTGCCAGATCGCCAGGCGCAGGAAGCCGGTGCGGCCGGCGAAGTGGATGCGGCCCCGGTCCCGGTGCGGCCGGAAGGTGTCCTGCCCGCCGCCGGGATACACCAGCAGGCTGTTCCCCTCCTCCAGGGCCGCCAGGGCCAGGCGGGGGTGATACGGGATCGCACCGGTACGGGCGGCCAGATCCGCCAGCGGCGGATAGCCCAGCCAGACCTTCGGGTGCGCCAGCCCCAGCACCGGGCGCTCCAGGCCGAAGCGGCGGAACCAGTCGTACATGACCATGTGCATGTCGGGCGCCGCCAGCCCGCCGTTGTGGGTGCCCACGAACAGCACCGGGTCCACGTCGGGGATGTGTTCCCAGCCATCGGAAACAACCCGGAAGTAGTGCTGGTACAGCCAACCCCAGAACGGCATCAGCCGACGGATCAGGGCCGGGTCCCGGCGTTGCCAGCGGTGCAGCGCGGCCTGACGGCAGACGGGCATGGGGGGAGGGGAGCGGGCTGGAGTCTGGCCACCGGATGGCTGCCAGCGCAGAGGGGGCAGCTCTTTCTAGGCTCACTGCGCGTCTGGAGACCCAGCCGTCCCCCTGTTGCCGTCCACCCATGGCCGAGCTCACCCTGCTGTTCGATGGCGGCTGCCCCCTTTGTCTGAGGGAGGTGAACACCCTGCGCCGCCGCGACCGTGGGGTGGGCCGGCTGGCCTTCGTGGACGTCAACGACCCCGCCTACGACCCGGCCCGCCACGGCGGCATCACCTACGCCGAGGCCATGGGCCGCATGCACGCCCTGCGCGCCGACGGTGGGGTGATCCGGGATCTGGAGGTGTTCCGCCAGGCCTACGCCCTGGTGAACCTGGGCTGGCTCTACGCCCCCACCCGCTGGCCCCTGCTGCGGCCCCTGGTGGATGCCCTCTACGGGCTCTGGGCCCGCTGGCGCCTTGCCATCACCGGCCGGCCGGCCCTGGAGGTGCTCTGCCGCGACCGCTGCGGGACGGACGCGGCCAGGGAAGGACAGGCGGCGGCACTCGAGGCCTGAATCGGGCCTGACGGCCGCACCCGATCGCCGCAGCCAGGGAAGCCGCACCCAGGGGAGGCCGCTGCAGCGCTCACCGGTCTTCGGGACATCCACAAAAAAAACTTCCGGTGGGGGCCATGTCCTGACCTCCACCGGAATCAAATTCCAGGAGAAACGCAAACCTAGGATTCTTTCGGTTTGAATGTAGACGGAGGGACACCTTTATCGGTAGCCGCTACAACCAGAGGCGCCAACCAGCCGCTACAACCCGGCATCAGAGCAGCGCACCGGTTCCGGTGCATGTCCTTCAGGGGTTGCAATGGGGGCAATCACCAGGATCCGCCGTGCGGCGCCCATCCGGACGCGGCTTCTCCTCCCGATGGCCGCAGGCCACGCACCCCCACACCTCGGCCCTGAGGCGCCCGGTGGGCTGGGCGCACCAGGCGCAGGGAAGGCCGACGATTCCATCGCACCGGCCCCAGCCAGGGGCGCCGCAGGAGGGGCAGGAACGGGCGATCCGCCGCACCAGGCGGAAGGCCAAGGCCCGGATTGCGGCCCGGCGGGTCGGATTGCAGTGGGCCCGCATGTCGGTCTCCAGCCAGACCGACCCATCGCTCGAGGCCCGGGCACAGCGGCTGAGGGCCTCGGCGAGGGCGGCTTCCGTGTGCAGACCCTTGATCACGGGGGTACCGGCGTCGCCACCATGGGGACGGGCGATCAGGCCATGGGAGGGAAAGCCCACCCGAGCCAGCCAGTCCTGGATGTCATCCCGGAGCGACACCCGCCGGCGGTCGAAGTTGGTGCGCGGGGCCACCAGGCTTTCGGCGATCAACAGACCGTCCCGGCGGTCCACGAAGGTGAGCCACTCGGTGCCCACCGTCAGCCAGGGGATGGCGGCATGGGCCCCGAAGCTGCCTTCGCTGGCCAGCCCCAGATCCAGTCCCGTGTCGTCCATGCCGGCCTCCGCCTTGCGCCGACAGGTCTCGAGGGCGTCCGCGGGACGGGGCCGATCACCGCTGAAGGTGCCGAGTCGATCGGTGTCGAAGCCGCTGGCCAGAACCAGGCGGAGGTCGAGGCCATGGCGGAAGGGCCTGGCCAGCAGCCTCTCCTTGCCATGACGGGTGGCCAGGCTGACCGGACGGCCAGCGAAAGCCTCCGGGATGCGACAGGCGAAGGGGGGCAATCCGATCACCGTGACTTATCAGCTGGATTGGCAATCCTGCGTTGAATTAGCACCCACCAGCCGAATCCAGTCATTAATGTTCCCGGACTCCAACACCAGGTCCGCCCCGGTGGTTCGGGCATCTCAAAAACAACACAAGCCCATCTCCACTCTTCCGCAGACTCCAACGCCGCCCGCCGGAGCCCTCCGCCATGCCATCCGCCGTGACATGACACTCGCCATGCCCGCCCGACCGCTGCGCCTGACCCTTCGCGCCGACGATCATCTGCCGGCCGACCTGAGCTGGCGTATCGATGATGGCTACGTCCGAGCCAACACCTGGAATGAGGAGGGTGAATCCATCACCCTCGGCATCTGGGGTCCCGGTGATCTGATCACGCCCACCGGTTGCGGAGTGACCCCCTACGAGATCATCTCTCTCACCCGGGTGGTGGTGATCGAGTGGGAGCCCAGCGAAAGCGAGACCCTGGAATTCATGCGGGATCTGTTCACCCAGACCACCCAGTTGCTGCAGATCCATCGCGTCCGACCGGCCGAATCCCGGCTGTTGCGCCTGTTGCACTGGATCGGCTCCCGTTTCGGCCGGATCAGCAGCAGCGGCACCACCCTCTCCCTGGAGGACATGAATCTGACGCACCGCCAACTCGCTGCCATCGCCGGCATGACCAGGGTCACCGTGACCAAGTCCCTGACGCGGTTCCGCAGCAATGGTCAGGTCGTCAAGGTCAGCGAAGCCGATCTGCTCGTGCCCCGCGACACCGGCCTGCAGACCCTGGGCGGCGCCCCCCCCGCAGCCCTTCCGGTGACCTCCCTGCCGTTTCCGAAGACCCTTCGCCATGAACCACCCGCCCACCGGAACGCCGGGTTCCATACGCCATGACGCCATTCCCTGGCACCAGCAGTTCCGCCGCAGCCAGATCGTCCAGGCCCTGGAGGCCGTCCAGGACCTGATCGCGATCTCCCTCTGCCTCGGGTTGTTCGGCGTGATGGTGCTCCAGCTGAAGCGCACGTTCTCGAGCCTGTTGTCGACGTCGGAGTTCCATGAGGTCACGGCCGACATCCTGTTCATCCTGATCCTGGTGGAGCTGTTCCGCCTGCTGATCATCTACCTCCAGGAACAACGGGTGTCGATCGGGGTGGCGGTGGAGATCGCCATCGTCTCGGTGCTTCGGGAAGTGATCGTCCGGGGTGTGCTGGAAACGGACTGGCAACAGATTCTTGCGGTCTGCCTGTTTCTGATGACCATGGCCCTGCTGATGGTGGTGAGGGTCTGGCTGCCACCGACCTTTGCCGGGGTCGACCCGGAAGCCCAGGTATCGGCACGGATGCGCCTGCACCAGGACTAGCCCGTTCGCCTGGTCAGTCTGAGGCCGATGGCCTGGCTCCACCGTCCCCAACTCCCGCTGTCAGTGAGACACCTGCGCACCATGAAACTGCCCGCTGCCCCCGATCCTTTCGGATGGCTCGACACCTGGATGAGCGACAGGAAGAACGTGATCCGCTTCCTGCTGGCCCGGGTCCTGGTCATGGCCGCCATGGTCCTGATGTTCTGCCTGCTGCTGCGTTCCCGAACCTGATGCAACGCTGCGCCAGCTCCAGCCTGGGCATCAGGGTCGCCGGGCTGGATCCCCCGGGATCGGCATGCCGTCACTCCAGGACAAACGGCTGCCAGAATTCGCTTCCGGCAACGCAGTTGCTCTCCTGATGCGGACAATTCCGTCCCTGTCCGGGCTGGGCCTGGCCCTGGCGGAGGGCCCTGGCCGTTTCGCCGCCGGCCCGGGCCCTCGAGACGGTCGAACTGAAACTGCCCCTGATCGGGACCACGTTCTCGATCCGGCTGGCGGAACTGAGCGATCCCGGGGCCCTGCTCGCGGGCAACAGCGACCTGGCCGAACTTGACCAGGCCACCCGGGGCACCATCGGGCGCTCCCTGGTGGATCTGTTCAACGCCCCCCTGCCGCTGCAGGCCCTCGACGTGGCCCGCCAGGTCGTCCCCTCGCCCCTGGCCCAGCAGGCCCTGCTCCTGCTGTCCTCCCTCGGAGGGGTCGACGGTCTGCCGGCCGATGTGTCGAGTGACACCGTGTTCAAGGTCCTGGACCGGGCCGCCGGCCGGGGCCCGCTGACGATGCTGGCGCTGCTCGAGGCCGTGCCGGGACGGACCGCCAGCGTGGATGTGGGCAAGGGCCTGTTCCTGCTCCAGCGGATGAACGCCCAGCTGCTCTCGGCCAACCGCCTGCTGGAAGGCCAGCCGGCGACGACGATGGCCCCCTCTCTGGGGGAGGCGGGTCCCCTGCAGGTGCGGCGTGACACCCTGGCTCTGCCGCTGACCTACCGGCCCCGGCCCCTGGAGGTGGTGGTGATCCGCCCCACTGAGCAGGCCTCCGGCCGGCTGGTGGCCATCTCCCATGGGCTCTGGGACGGCCCCGAAAGCTTCGAGGGCTGGGGACGGCATCTGGCCAGCCACGGGTACACGGTGCTGCTGCCCCGCCACCCCGGCAGTGACCGGACCCAGCAGCAGGCCATGCTTTCCGGCAAGGTGCCGCCGCCCGGCCCGGCGGAGCTCCGCCTGCGCCCCCTCGACGTCTCCGCCCTGATCGATGCGGCGGCCGCCGGGACCCTGGGGCTTCCGAGCGGGTTGGACACCGGTTCGGTGGTGCTGCTGGGCCACTCCTGGGGCGCCACCACGGCCCTGCAGCTGGTGGGCGCCCGCCCCACTGCCCAGCAGCTGCTGCAGCGTTGCAACGATCTCCAGGACCCCCAGCGCAACCTGAGCTGGGTGCTGCAGTGCAGCTTCCTGGGCGGGACCGACCAGGCCGCCCTGACCGACCCGCGGGTGAAGGCCGCGGTGGCGGTCAGCCCGCCGATGTCCCTGCTGTTCGAGACCGGAGCCGCCTCGGTCTTCCAGGGCCGGGTGCTGGTGGTGAGCGGCAGCCGCGACTGGGTGGTGCCCCCCGGTCCCGAAGCCATCGCACCGATGGCCAGGGTCGCCCGCCTGGGGAACGCTGGCCACCGGCTCGTCCTGGCGGGCGGCGGCGATCACTTCAACATGGGGTCCCGCTATGAGCAAGGCGGCGGCCCCCTGCGGGGACTGCTGCTGGCCTGGGTGAACGGGGCCTTCGCCGCCGGCCCCGCTGTCGCCCCCGGCCCCGGAGCCCCGGGCCTGCTGCCCCCGGGAGGCTGGGGGGATGGCGGCCTCTCCCTGGTCGACGTCACCGACCGGCTGGCGAGTTGGAACCCCTGAAGCGCCCGCGCCCGCCGTCTGACCCACACTTCATCCCGCACCCACGGATCCGGTCAGCCGATCGATGCCCCCGCTGCCTTCCCTCCCTTCAACGGTCCGTGCCTGGGCTGGCGCTGGCCTGGCCACGCTGTTGATCCTGGCCGGTTCGGCGGCCGGGGCGGCCGAGCAGGTGGTCTTCGTCAGTGGGGCGTTTCGCCGCTCGATCCCCGTCGCCGACCTGGAACGGCTGGCCCGGACCGGTGAGGCCGTCGGCCTGCTGGGGGATGCCCTGCGCCTTGGCGGCAAGGACCCGGCCGAGGTGGCCAAGCTCCTGAACCACCGCGTGACGCTGCCGCTGGTGCAGACCACCCGACTCCTGAGCACCCGCTTCGGCGAAAGTGCCCTGGAGCGGCTGTCCGGGATTCTCTATCCCCTGAAGGCGCCGCAGGTGGGCATGGTGGCCCTGCGGTCGGCCACGATCCTGGGGATCGAAGCCGGCTCGGGAACGCTCTCGGCCGTGGGATTCCTGCGGGCCTACCCCAATGAGGAGGTGGCCATCAACCTGCCGGCCCTGCAGTCGGCCCTGGCGGGGCTCAGCGGCATGGGCCATGTGGTGAAGGAGTTTCTCGAGTCCGACCTCGGCTCCAACCTGGAGCGCACGCAGGACCCCGCCTCGCCGGCCGCCCCCTGAGGCCTGCCCTCCGGGCCCGGTTGGCGGAGTTCAGGCCGCCAGCGCCATCAGGGTCTCGGGCTCCGGCACGGCCAGCCGCTTCATGATCGCCACCAGGGCCACCAGCTGGGGGGGCTCGAGGTGAAACAGGCCGGGCTCGGCGCTCGCCTGCCAGCCGCGGCTCTCGAGCACCGCGTGGATGGCGGCACGGATCGCCAGGGCCTGGGACTCGCCGGCGACGGGCAGCACCTGGATCGTCTCCAGGGCCCCAGCGGGGCCGACGCCGCTGTCCCGGATCTCGAGGCGAAACCAGCGCAGACCATCCGGCATCGACTGGGCCGTGAGGTGCAGCTGGCAGCGACAGGCACGGATGGCACGGTCCACCGCTTGGCCCAGCTGCAGGGCCAGATCACCGTCGGCCTGGCCATCGAGGCCGAGCTCGGCATGGAAGGCGGCCGCGCGACCCTGCTGCTGGGCCTCGGTGGCTTCCCGCCGTCCGCGGTCCGCCTCCGCCCGGAGATGCTCCTGCCAGGCGTGGGCCACGAACACAGGCAGCAGGCTGATCTCGTTGGACTGGAAGGCCCGCGAGAGGTTCTCCGGGAGTGTCGCTGTGCTGCCGTCCTCCGCCCTCAGGAGCAGCCAGTCCTGCAGGGGCGTTGCTGCCTCATCCATGGCTCCAACCATTTATTCAATTTTCATTCACCCTAGCCTCATTTTGATCATCCGCCTTCTCGAGGAGCCACAGGGCGAGGCCGCCGCCGCGGCCCCGGGCCGCCAGCCAGAGCGGGCGTTCGGCGGCGATCAGGGCGAAGAAAGGTCGACGCAGGGGATCGGGCTGGGGCAAGGCCCGTTGGATCAGCACCCGCCCGCCCAGCAGCAGCAGCAGACGCTCAAAGCTGAAGACCAGCAGGGGGCGGCGACCCTCCAGACGTCCAACGCCCTCAAAACGAAGCTCCAGGGCACCGAGGCGCACGCTGTTGGCCAGCCGCAGGCTCCCGTCCCCCGGAGTCGCCCGGTCCGCGGACAGCCGCAACCGGGCGGCCAGCCCCCGCAGCAGGGCGGCGGCGGCCGACGCGGGCTGCAAGCTCCCCTTGTTCCAGATCCGCTCGAGACGCCAGCAGCCAACAAGATCCGCTGTCGTCAGACCGCTGCCCTCCCGCCGGCAGCGGCGTTCACGCTCGAGCAGCCAAGGGGCATCGGGGATCACGGCAGCGCCTCCGGAAGCAACGCTCGACGCTAGTGACACCCCGCTTCGCAACCACCAGCTGCTATTGAGAATCGCTTGCAAAAGTGGCGGTGGATCGCCTAGGTTGAGAGCCATTCGCAATAAGGCCCCCTTCCTTCGCCCGATGCGTTACCGCTTCCTCCCCGACGATCC